>CALFSV010000387.1 GCA_937916485.1 uncultured Paracoccaceae bacterium
GTAAGGGGATCAATACCTTTTGTCCAATTGGTCCTTGGATCGCGACTGCTGACGAGGTTGGTGATGTAACGGAGCTGGAGCTTGTGACGAAAATCAACGGTGAAGAGCGTCAACGCGTGAAAGTCGCTGATTTGATTTTTGACATACCGACGTTGATCGAAACGATGTCACGGACGATGACTCTCTTGCCGGGTGACATCATCGCAACGGGCACCCCTGTCGGGGTGGGGATTGGTTTCAACCCGCCGAAGTACCTCAAAAAAGACGACAAAATGAGTGTTTCAATCACTGGGTTGGGGACACTTGAAAATACGATTGGCTAACTAAAACTGCATTTTTTCACTGGGAGGAACGACAACATGCAAGGACTGAAAATTTCTATGGCGGCGGTGCTGTTAATGGGCAGCACACTTTCGGCAGCCGCACAAGACGGACAATTCGCGGGTAAGACCATCGAGGTCGTCGTACCCTTTGGTGAGGGCGGCGCGACCTTCGTGTCAGCCAAGTTCCTTGAGCCGTATTTTGAAAAACATCTACCGGGCAATCCGGACATTGATGTCGTCTCGCGTCCGGGTGGTGGTTCCATCCTTGGCGCTAACTGGTTCGAGCAGAACGCGAAATCCGATGGGACGACCATTCTTTTTACAACTTCATCTACCGCGAACCCGTTCGTTCTGGGCCAGGAGGGTGTAGATTACCGTTTGGCGGATTACCGCGTCGCCTTTAGTCATCCGTTTAGCGCTGTCGCCTATGTATCGCCGTCTACGGGCATCACCAGCGCAGCCGACATCAAGAACTCGAGCACTCCGCTACTCTACGGCGGCATCGCCGCAGCGGCATCGGACCTTCCGGGCCTACTGTCGTTTGAAGTCCTGGATATTGACGTAAGGTCCGTCCTCGGATTCAATGGGCGCGGTCCGGTGAGACTGGCTTTTGAGCAAGGCGAGCTTAACTTAGACTATCAATTCACCCCCGTATACCTGACGCAGGTGGTGCCATCCGTGGCTGAAGGGCGTGCAGTGCCGCTTTGGACAGGTGGTTCAATGGTTGATGGCGTGTTGAAGGGTCGTGTGACCCTATCGCACCCGAGCTCCCATCTGTTTACGAAGTTTACGAGGCCATGAACGGTGAAACCCCTTCGGGCATCGAATGGGAGGCGTTCCAAGGTGTCGCATCGGTAACTTACGCTTACGGACTGACTGGCTATATGCACCCTGACACGTCGAAAGAGGTTCTCGACGCCTTTGCGACAGCCGCAGCAGCTATCAATGCGGACCCAGAGTTTCAGGCTGAAAGCCAAAAAGTAACCAATGGTGCACGCCTAAATGCTGGCCCTAACACGGAAGCCGCGATCAAGGCTGCATTATCTCCAAGCGACGAGGTGCGAACATACCTTCGCAACCTCCTCAGCGAGAAGTTCGGCGTGAACTTCTAGTTAGCACTGCGATCCGGGCCGCGAGTCGCGCGGCCCGGTCTACCCCCCCCCAGCCCAAGCGAATCCCTCCATGATTGAGCCTGCCCTTTCTGCACTTGACGCGCTTTTCGACCCAATCCGACTGGCTGCTTTATTCGCGGGTATGCTTGTTGGGATGGTTTTTGGCATGTTGCCCGGCTTGGGGGGCGTCGCGGCCGTTTCGATCCTGCTGCCATTCGTCTACTATCTTGACGATTATTCGGGCCTTGCCATGCTTCTTGGTGCCATTTCTGTCGTCTACACTGCGGATACGATCACATCCGTCTTGCTTGGAGCTCCGGGCTCCCCGGCATCAGCACCAACAGCGATCGAAGGGCACGCGCTGGCCAAAAAGGGTGAGGCGGGTCGCGCGCTTGGTGTTGGGTTTCTGGCCTCAATGGTTGGGGGGCTTGTGGGCGCAGCGGTCTTATTTTTCGCAATTCCAATCGCCGGCCCGATTGTGCTTATGCTGGGCACACCCGAACTATTCATGTTCGCGCTTGTGGGGCTTTTCTTCGCATCATCGATGATCGGAAAAGACCTTGCAAAGGGTCTCGCTGCAGCGTGTCTCGGCGTTCTTTTGGGCGTCGTCGGTCCTGCACAAGCGGCAGCCGATTTCCGGTTCACTTTTGGCCAAGTGTATCTTCTGGATGGCTTCTCTCTGACTATCGTGGCATTGGGTCTATTTGGCGTTGCAGAAGTAATTTCGATGCTGGCAGCCGGCGGTAGCATCAGCCACGAACGCATGAAAGTCACCAAGTGGGGTGACGGTTTCCACGATTTTTGGAAATCGCGATGGCTGGTTTTGCGCGCATCCATCATTGGCGTTTTCGGCGGCTTTGTCCCGGCGGTCGGGGCATCGGCATCAACATGGGTCGCGTATGGTCACGCAATAAGGTCGACCAAGGATAAAACTAAATTTGGCAAAGGAGAGATCCGTGGCATCGCAGCCTCCGAAGGGGCGAACAATGCGACGGTGATCTCTGATCTGGTGCCAACGCTGCTCTTTAGTGTACCGGGCGGACCCGCAGCGGCGATCTTCCTTGGCGCGCTTTTCTCGTTTGGATATTATCCCGGCCCACGGATGATCACGCAGAACCCGGACCTGATGTTTTTGATCGTTTGGTCTGTGGCGCTCACGTCAATCGTTGGGGCTGCGCTATGCTTCGCTGTAACACCGATGTTGGCGCGCCTGACGCGCATTCCGTTCGCGATCATAGCCGCACCGCTGATCCTTATAATGGTGATTGGCGCTTATCAGTCGACATCTACGATGGGCGACATTTTCATGCTGTT
>CALFSV010000388.1 GCA_937916485.1 uncultured Paracoccaceae bacterium
AGCGCCTTACTTGGGGAATGTGGGCTCAAAATCTTGAAATACTCTGATACCTCGGTGAGGCATCTCAAGGCCTACTTCAGAGTATTTGCCGATATTGGCCATGGACTGGCCGACGATGATGGCGCTGGATTGGTCACTGATGTCGTCGCTGAAAATATATCAAATAACAGCCATCAAGTGCTCCAAAATAGTCGAAGCGCTCATGGGCGCAGCATCCATTTAAGACCAAAAGGCCGTCGGTGAATCATCGCTATTGCTTGCCCCTAAGCGTTGCAGTTACACGAGCGTTTACGATGATTTCGTTTCGCGGCGGTTCGGTTCATTTCGTTATTCCTCGTACCACCAGACATCCGGCTGCCAGCCCGGCCAGTCCCCGAAGATGGGAAGCGTTTCGGGGTAATGCAGGTTCGTCGAATGGGCGATCCGGCTGATGTTCCATTGGTAGATCGGGATGACATAGCGTCCCGAGGTCAGGACCCGGTCAAGCGCCCGGGTGGCGGCGAGGAAATCATCGCCGCTTTCCGAGGTCAGGAGCAGGTTGATCAGGCCGTCGATCGCCTCGGAGCGGACCCCCATGAGGTTGCGCCCGCCGGGGCTGTCAGCGTTTTCGGCGCCCCAGTAAAGGTATTGCTCGTTCCCGGGGCTAAGCGACAGGCCACGGCGGAAGTAGGTTATGTCAAAGTCGTAGACATCCGTCCGTTCCTTGAACTGCGCCGCGTCGACGGCGCTGACGGTGGGACTGATCCCGATCCGTCCAAGCGACTGGACGTACATGTCGATGATGGCCTGATTCTCGGACGCGCCAGTCTGCAGCAGGATATCGAAGGCAAAGTCGTTACCGCCCGCATCCTTGAGCGTGCCGTCCTGAACCGTCCAGCCCGCCTCCTCTAGCAACTCCAGCGCGCGGGCAGTTCCGGCCCGGCTCCGCTCTGTTCCATCGCTGACCGGCAATTCATAGCCTTCAATGGCGCCGGGCAGGAGGGCGTCGGAATAGCGTTCAAGGAATTCCAGCACCCGCCCCTCGGCCGGACCAGGCCGCATGCCAAGCGGTGAGTTGGAGAAGTAGGAGGTGATCCGGGGCTGCGCGCTGCCGGTCATCGCCTCATTTATGAATTCAAAGTTGAAGGCGCTGATCAGCGCCTCGCGCACCCGCCAATCCGAAAATAGGTCGCGGCGGGTGTTCATTACGAAACCCGTCATCCCCGAGGGCCGTTCGTGGGGCAAGACCGACAGGGTGATGTCGCCGGACTGGACAAGGGGGAAGTCGTACTGGCTTTCCCAGCGCGCGACGTTGAATTCGCGGTTTGAATTGACCTCGCCGGTCTTGAACGCCTCAAATGCGGCCGTCTCGTCCCCAAAGAATTCGAGCCGAACGGTGTCGAGGTTGCCGACCCCGTTCATGAAGGGCACCACGCCGTTGCCCCAATAGTCGGGATTGCGGGTCAGTTCGACGAAACGCCCGGCCTCGAAATCGCTGACCACATATTCGGCGGAGGTGATCGGAATGATGTCGAGCCCGCTTTCCGCGAAATCCACGCCGTCCCATTGGGCCTTTTGCAGGATCGGGCGAATCCCGGCCAGTAGCGCTAGTTCCCGGTCCTCTACGTTGAAGGTCAGCCGCACCGACCGCTCACCGGTCTGTTCGATGCTGTCGACCTTGGCGTAAAAGCCCAGGTAGCGGGGGTGGCCAACGGTGCCCAGGGTCTCATAGCTCCAGATCACGTCTTCTACCGTGACGGGGCTGCCGTCCGAGAATCGGGCCTCGGGGCGGAGGGTGAATTCCACCCACTCCCGATTCGGCCCGGTTTCGATGGTTTCGGCGATAACGCCGTAAAGGCTGAAGGGCTCGTCGAGGGAGCGGCCCATCAGGCTTTGACTGATGAAGTAGGTCAGCTGCCAGGGCACCGAGCCTTTGAGGATGTAGGGGTTGAGGCTGTCAAAGCTGCCAACCTCTGCCGTCACGATCCGCCCGCCGGTCGGGGCATCGGGGTTGGCATAGGGCAGGGATACAAAATCCGGTGGCAGAGCAGGGTCCCCATACATAGCTATGCCGTGCGAGGGCTCTGCCCAGGCGAGCCCGGTCATTGTGACAAGGGCCAGGGCCGCGGCCCCGGTGCGATGTGTTGAGAAAAACTCTGCGGTCATTTTGGCGACAATCCTTCCGCTCCCTGCGTTCGTTGGAAGAAGCCTAGCGGTGTCCTTGAACTATATCAATTTTTTAGCTTGGACCCCGGCGCGTTATTGCGTATACAGATGTCACTGCTCGATAGGTTTCTTGCCTGTATGAAACCTGCCTCAATAACTTAGCGCCCGCCTTGTGCGGGCGTTTTTTTCTTTGAGGCTTGGGCGTGCCTTTCCGCAGCTTTCACCGATGAACCACCGAATCGCGGCTTGGTTATTGGACATTTCGCAGTTGCAGCAATATTCCTGTCCTTGGGTAACACGCAGGAGGACAGGATGACACTTGCAGGCAAGACCGCGGTCATTACGGGATCAAACTCGGGCATCGGGCTGGGAATCGCCTGGTCGCTGGCGCAGGCCGGGGCGGATGTGGTTCTGAACTCCTACACCGACCGCGAGGAGGATCACGAGATCGCCCGCCAGATCGCGTCCGAGACGGGCGTCGCCGCCCGCTATATCCAGTCCGATCTGTCCAAGGGCGCCGATGCCCGCCGCCTGATCGAAGAGGCGGGTCGTTGCGATATCCTCGTGAACAACGCAGGCATCCAGCATGTGGCCCCTGTCGAGGATTTTCCGACCGACAAGTGGGATGCCATCATCGCCATCAACCTGTCATCCAGCTTTCACACCGCCGCCGTTGCCTTGCCGATGATGCGCAAGGCCGGATGGGGCAGGGTAGTCAATGTCGCCTCGGCCCATGGGCTGACCGCTTCTCCATACAAAAGCGCCTATATCGCGGCCAAGCATGGCGTGGTGGGCCTGACCAAGACCATCGCGTTGGAAACCGCGCAGGAACCGATCACTTGTAATGCCATTTGCCCTGGCTATGTACTGACCCCGCTGGTCGAGGCGCAGATCCCCGACACGATGAAAAAGTACGACATGAGCCGCGAGGATGTGATCCGGAAGGTCATGCTCGAACGTCAGCCGTCCAAGGAATTCGCCACGGTTGAGCAGTTGGGCGGCACCACCGTGTTCCTGTGTTCGGACGCGGCGGCCCAGATTACCGGCACAACGATCAGCGTGGACGGCGGCTGGACAGCCCTGTGAGCCGCAAGGCGCAGGCCACGACCCGAATCAACCTCGCCCTGCAGGGCGGAGGCGCGCATGGCGCCTTTACCTGGGGCGTCCTGGACCGCCTGCTTGAGGATGACAGTATCGAGATTGCGGCAATTGCCGGAACCTCGGCCGGGGCCTTGAATGCGGCCGCCCTCAAGGCCGGTCTGCTGACGGGCGGGCGCGAGGGCGCGCGTGAAAACCTAAACTGGTTCTGGGAGCAGGTGGGGGCGGTGACCGACACCCGCTTTTCCGACTGGATCGCAGCCTTTGCCCCGACAGTCCCGGCCGTGGCCCGCGCGATCGAAGCCTCGCCCGCCTATTTGGCCTACGACATGACGTCCCGCATGTTGTCACCCTACCTTTATGGTCCGGCAGTTCGCAGCCCGTTAGAGCGGATCGTGACAGCCCTTCGCTTTGATCAGGTCTGTGCCGACGACGGGCCGCAGCTGCACATCTGCGCCATCAATGTTCGCAGCGGCAAGGTGCGGGTCTTTGCCGGGGACGAGATCGGGCCAGAGGCGCTGCTTGCCTCGGCCTGCCTGCCGACCCTGTTCCAGGCGGTTGAGATTGAAGACCCCGCAACCGGCACGCTCGAGGCCTATTGGGATGGCGGCTATACCGGCAACCCGGCCCTGTTCCCCTTGTTTGCCCCCGATCTGCCAGACGACATCCTGATCGTGAACATCAACCCCCTCTACCGCGAGGCTGTCCCGCAAGAGGCCCGGGCGATCCAGAACCGGATCAACGAAATCAGCTTCAACGCCTCGCTTTTGCGAGAGTTGCGGGCGATTTCCTTCGTCAAGCGGCTGATCCAGCAGGGGTCTATGCCACAGGGGGCGATGAAGGATGTTCTTGTTCACCTCGTCAGTGATGACGCGTTGATGAATGACCTGAACGTGGCCACCAAGACGATTCCCGTGCCGGTGATCCTGTCCCGCCTCAAGGCGGCCGGGCGGCAGGCGATGGACGGATTTCTGTCGCAGCACCGCGCCGATCTGGGTCAGCGCGGCACCGTCGATCTGACAGAGCTGTTCAATTAAGGCAGCCTGCGATCAGGACGCGCGCTCGCGGGTCTTGAGGGGGATGGCCTTGGCCGAAGACGGCTTTGGCCCTTCTGCCGGATAGACAAGGCCCGCCGAGATCACCAGCTTGGCCGCATCCTCGACGGACATCTCCAACTCGATGATTTCGGAGCGTGCCAGGAACAGCAGAAAGCCCGAGGTCGGGTTGGGCGTCGTGGGCATAAAGACCGTCACGATCTCTTCTTCATGAGGGATCACGCGATCAACCTCCCCCTTGGCGGTGGTCGAGATGAAGGCGATGGCATAGACGCCCTTGCGCGGATGTTCGATCAGGCAGGCCCGGTCAAAGCTGGTGTCTGACTGGGCAAACACGGTTTCCGCGATCTGCTTGACCGCGTTATAGACCGACCGGACAATCGGCATCCGCCCTACGAGGCTTTCGCCAAAACGCAAGAGTGACCGGCCGACCAGACCCTTGGCGATCCAGCCGACGATAACGGTGAAGGCAAGAAAGAAGATGACGCCGACGCCGCGCAGGTTGATCCCGATATATTGCTCTGGGTTGAAGCGGCCCGGCACAAAGGGCAGCACCCATCCGTCGATCCAGCCCATCAGGGTCCAGATCAGCCAGACGGTCAGGCCGATCGGTGCAATCACCACGACACCGGCAAGAAAATTGTTGCGCAGACCGGTGATCAGCCCCGATTTGCGACGGCCGGGCAGGGGTAAAGGATCGTTACGACTCATGGCGACACGTCCAGGGTTCACTCAAGGAGTGATGTAAGGCGGCTCTGCCCATGCTGCAACGCGCTGCGTGCCATGATCACCATTATTTGGTGAGGTTGCCTATTTCTGCGGCAATCCCGGCCGCAAGCCGGGCGTTGTTCAGAACCAGCGCCACATTGGCGATCAGGCTGCGTCCCTCGGTCAGGGTGAAGATCCGGTCCAGAAGGAAAGGCGTCACCGCCTTAGATGCGATGCCCTGCGCCTCGGCCTCGGCCAGCGCTTGCAGGATGACCGGGGCGAGTTCTTCGGCCGGGATCTGGTTTCGCGCCGGAATCGGGTTGGCGACAAGCTGGCCACCCGGCACCCCAAGCCTGCCGCGCATTACATGGGCGGCGGCAATCTCGCGCGGGCGGTCCATCCGCAAGGGGGCCTTCATGTCAGAGGTGGCGGACCAGAACGCGGGCAGGCAGTCCTGGCCAAAGGCGATGACAGGCACGCCAAGGGTTTCAAGCACCTCGTAGGTCTTAGGCAGGTCAAGGATCGCCTTGGCGCCGGCGGCGACAACGGTGACGGGCGTCTGCGCCAACTCATGCAGATCGGCCGAGATGTCAAAGCTGTGCTCGGCCCCCCGATGTACCCCGCCGATGCCGCCGGTGGCAAAGACCTTGATGCCCGCCACATGCGCCGCGATCATGGTGGCGGCCACCGTGGTGGCCCCGTTACCGCCCGAGGCGAGGCAGGCCGCCAGATCGGCGCGGGAAAGCTTTGCCACATCCTCCAGCCCCGCCAATCGGTCCAGCTGGTCCGATGTCAGCCCGACATGCAGCACCCCGTCCATGACCGCCATCGTGGCGGGCGTCGCCCCATGGGCGCGCACCTCTGCCTCGACCTTGCGGGCGGTTTCGACGTTCTGGGGAAAGGGCATCCCATGGGTGATGATCGTGCTTTCCAGCGCCACCAGCGGGGTGCCGTTTGCGCGAGCTTCGGCCACCTCGGGCGAAAAGGTCATCGGTATGGGGCGGGTCTGTGTTTGGCGCTGGGTCAAAGGGGCATCTCTCCCGATACATAGGTGGCGGCGGCCTTCAGCGCGCGGGCGAGGGCGGCGGGGCCATCGAGGCCCTGTACCTCGGACGCAATATGGGCGGCCATGAAGGTATCACCCGCCCCGGTGACGCGGGTCACCAGCACATTGGGCGGGGTCTGGGTGAGCGTGCCTTCGGCCGTCCCGACGGACGCCGACCGCCCCCCGTCCGTGACCAGAGCCCTGAAGGCCCCCCGTGCCACAAGCGCTGTTGCCGCGGCGTCGGAAGAGGTGAATTCTGTCTGGCACAGCAACCCGGCCTCTTCGAGGTTCACATAAAGGGTCGCTGTCGGATGGCCCAGCAAAGCCAACAGGCGTTCGGCCTTGCCCGGACTGGCGGGGGCGACCCGAAGGTCAGCCTTGGCGAACAGGGGGGAGGTCGCGATTTGCTGCAACAGCTCTTCCGTCAGATTGCCATCCAGCGCCACCAGCCCATCCCAGGGTGCCGCTGCGGTTCCGAGGGCACCGTTGGACATCGGCCCAAGGATCTTGTCCCCGGCGGCCTCGAGCGAATGGGCATCGGCTACGGCAGCGATCAGGCCGTTGGCCCCTTCGATGGCCATATACATGTCGGTGGGCAGGTCGCTAGATCGGTAGATGTGATCGGTGTTCAGACCCATGCGGGCGGCTTTGGCCACCAGCTCCTCGCCTTCGGCGTCAACACCGATCGCGGTCAGCAAGGCAGGATGCAGTCCAAAGCGGCGCAAGGTCATGGCGATGTTCATCGCAACCCCACCCGGCAGGCGCGTGATCCGCCCCGGCACGTCAGAGCCCACCCGCATATGCGAGGCGGTCCGCCCGATGATGTCCCAAAGGACGGATCCGATGCAAAGAATGTCAGGGGCGGTCTGCATGACGCGGTTGTGACCCGCCCCGACAAAGGGCGCAAGGGTTTGCTAGGTGAATCTGCCGCCATGCTGTAGCCTTGAGGGGCAAAAATGGAGGTTCCGTTATGAAACTAGGTGCGTTTTCCATCAGCCTTGCCGTCAAGGACCTTGCGGCATCGGCGGCGTTCTACAAATCGTTGGGGTTTGAGCCTGCGGGCGGCGATATGGCCCACAACTATCTTATCCTACGTAATCCCGACGGGCACCTCATCGGCCTGTTTCAGGGCATGTTCGACAAGAACATGCTGACGTTCAACCCCGGCTGGTCGCAAGAGGCGCAGCCGCTGGATGAATTCGAGGACGTGCGCGATCTGCAAAAGGCCATTATGGATCAGGGGCTTACCCTTGATGCCTCAGCCGATCCCGACACGACGGGACCTGCCCATATCATGATCACCGATCCAGACGGCAACCCCATCCTGATCGATCAGCACCGTTAGGTACGATCAGCCGGGAACAGTAAAGGTCAGATTGGCCCAGAGGCTTTCCCAGACGGCACCGGTCTCTTCGGCCAGTTCGGGCGAGGGCAGGCGCAGGACGACCGCGTCAGCCATGTAGCTATGGCCCGGCGCGACAGGCAAAACGACGATGCCTTCATCATCGGTCCGCAGGCGGGTGATCTCGACCGTGCCATCGGGGGCGCGGTCAAACAGTTCCACCTGTTCATTGGCCCGGACGTCGCCCTGATAGAATAACTGCACATGCAGACCGTCAGACATATCGTCGGTGTAGGGATTGGCCAGGGCCACAAGTTCTGTCTCAAGACCCAGGACCGTGTCGGTACCAGCGGCAGAGCCTACCCCGATCAGCGATTTGGAGAACCGTGTGTAGGCCTCGGCAAAACCCTCTTCGGGCAGCCCCTGGGCATCGCGGATCGCGGTCACATCGCCAAGGTCCTTGTGTTCGGCAAACGACAGGAACTTGTCCCAGGACGTGTAGCTGACCGTCGAGACGGTCGAGACATATTTCGCCACATGCAGACCGTCGCCCAAGGCAGGCATCTCAAGCGCTGGCGTTGATCCAAGGCGCGCGGTCACGGGAACGACCTGATCCCCAAGACGGACATCGAAGGTCATGATGCGGTTCGGAAAATAGGCAAGGCGCAGGCCGTTGAAGGACTGCCCGTTGACAAGATTGGCACTAAGGCTACCGTCCGACTCGACCATCCAGTCCAGAGGTTCTATCCATAGTTCATGTGCCTGAAGCGGGCCTGAAACGGTAGAAGCCAAGGCAAGTGCAGCAAAAGCGAGGCGAGACATGATGAGTTCCTTTCGGGTTACGGGTAGGGTGTACCTCGCGGCGGTGATGTCAAGCGCGCTTGCGCTGTGGTTCACGCTAGCGTCATTGGCAAATGCCCATGAGGTCATGCCGGCGATCGCCGATATGACCCAGGTCGATGACCAGCTGGAGTTCGAAGTTTCGGCTAACCTTGAAAGCTATGTTGCGGGCATTGATCTTGCGACGGTGTCCAACACCAACGATGCCGCAGAGGCCGATACCTACGACACCCTCCGCGCGCTGCCACCCGCCGAGCTGGAAGCCCGGTTTGCGGCGTTCTGGCCCGAAATGGCGCAGCGCATCACGATTGAGATTGGCGGCGCCATGGTCACGCCCGAGCTTGTCGGCGTTGAAATCCCGGCCGTTCGAGACATCGAACTGATCCGCCCGTCCGTCCTGCGCTTTACCGCCGCCATCCCCGAGGGGGCCGAAACGGTGGTCGTCGGTTGGGACAGAGCCTTTGGCACGCTGGTCATCCGCCAGATGGGGGTAGAGGCACCCTACGACGGTTTCCTTGAGGCCGGGGCCCTGTCCGATCCGATCACGCTAAGCGGTGGCGATCAGGCCGGACCGCTGCAGACTTTTATCAACTATATCCCTGTGGGCTTTGACCACATCGTTCCGCTGGGCCTTGACCACATCCTGTTCGTGCTGGGCCTTTTCTTCCTTTCGACCCAGCTGGGTCCGCTGCTGTGGCAGGTGTCCGCCTTTACGCTGGCCCATACCATCACGCTTGCCCTGGCCGCGCTTGGCTATGTCAGCATCCCGGGCAGCATCGTTGAGCCACTGATCGCGGCCTCGATCGCCTTTGTCGCGATCGAGAACATTACCAGCCGGGGGCTGAGCCGCTGGCGGCCGCTGGTTGTCTTTGGCTTTGGCTTGTTGCACGGCCTGGGCTTTGCCAGCGTGCTGGGCGAGTTTGGCCTGCCGCCGGGGTCTTTCGTGCCCGCCCTGATCGGCTTTAACATCGGGGTAGAGCTTGGGCAGCTGGCCGTCATCGCTGTCGCCTTCCTTTGTGTGCGCGAGGCGATCCGCATCGACGAAGGGCGGGGGAACGCAAACACAGCGATGGTGGGATACGGTGTGGCCACGGGTATCGCCGTGATCCTTTCGGTGCTGACGCTGACCCAGCCGGATTTCCTAGGTGGCCCGCTCTTGGGCGAGATTGCCTTGGCCAATTTCTTTGTGCCGCTGGCTGTTCTCTTCGGGCTTAGCCTGTTGTCGGTCATCAACCGCGACCAGATCGACGCCTACCGCCGTATCGTCACCATTCCCGCCTCGCTCGGCATCGCGGTGATCGGCACGTGGTGGTTCATCGAGCGGGTTTTCCTCTAGGTATTGCAGGGCAGGGGGGCTTTTTGCCCCTTTGTGCTGGACAATGGCGCGCGGCCCGACTAAGGCACGCGCACTTCACAGGCGAAGGCGGGCTTTCGGGAGAGACATCCCCGGCGGTCCACCGGTTGGAGCACAACGCTCCTCACCCTTCGCCCTAGGTTTAAAACCGGAAAGGATACGACCATGGCTCTTCCCGAGTTCACCATGCGTCAGCTGCTGGAAGCTGGCGTTCACTTCGGCCACCAGACCGCACGCTGGAACCCCCGCATGGAGCAGTTTATTTACGGCTCGCGCAACGGGATCCACATCCTTGACCTGACCCAGACCGTCCCGATGCTGGACCAGGCCCTGCAGGTCGTGCGTGACACCGTCGCCAAGGGCGGCCGCGTTCTGTTCGTCGGCACCAAGCGTCAGGCCCAGAAGGCCATCGCCGATGCCGCAGAAAAGTCCGCACAGTTCTACATGAACCACCGCTGGCTCGGCGGCACGCTGACCAACTGGCAGACTGTGTCCCAGTCCATCGCCCGCCTTAAGCAGATCGACGAAGCCGCTGCCAACGGCTTTGCCGGCCTGACCAAAAAAGAGCGTCTTGGCATGGAGCGCGAGCAGGGCAAACTGCAAGCCTCGCTGGGTGGTATCCGCGAAATGGGCGGCGTGCCTGACCTTCTGTTCATCGTTGATGTGAACAAGGAAGACCTCGCCATCCTCGAAGCCAAGAAGCTTGGCATCCCGGTCGTGGCTGTCGTCGACAGCAACTGCTCGCCCGCTGGTGTCGACTACATCATCCCAGGCAACGACGACGCAGCCCGCGCCATCACGCTCTATTGCGACCTTGCCGCCCGCGCAGCCCTTGACGGCATGAGCGCTCAGCTCGGCGCCGCAGGCGTTGACTTGGGCGAGATGGAAGAGCTGGCAGAGGCCGAACTGGCCGCTGAGGCTAGCGTCGCTGCAGAAGCTGCCGCTGAATAAGCAAGGCTGATTGTCGCAAAACTGATACCTCGCAGGGCGTAAACGCCTTGCGAGAAACACACCCCATCCAAGGAGAAGGCTCATGTCGATCACAGCGAGCATGGTGAAGGAACTGCGCGAATCCACCGGCGCAGGCATGATGGACGCCAAAAAGGCCCTGACCGAGACCAATGGCGATATGGAAGCCGCCGTTGACTGGCTCCGGACCAAGGGTCTGGCCAAGGCTGCCAAAAAATCCGGCCGCACCGCGGCAGAAGGCCTTGTCGGCGTCGCCGTTTCCGGTGGCAAAGGCGTCGCCGTCGAAGTGAACTCTGAAACGGACTTCGTCGCCAAGAACGCCGAATTCCAGGCCATGGTCGGTGGTATCGCCACAACCGCCCTGACCGTTTCGGATGTCGAGGCGCTGGCAAACGCCGACATGAACGGCAAGCCCGTCGCAACCGTGCTGACCGATGCCATCGCCAAAATCGGCGAGAACATGACCCTGCGTCGGATGGCCGTCCTCGAAGGTGACACCGTCGTCTCCTACGTCCACAACGCCGCAGCCGATGGCATGGGCAAAATCGGCGTGCTGGTTGCGCTGAGCGGTGCCGACAACGGTATCGGTCGTCAGATCGCGATGCACGTCGCTGCTGCCAACCCAGCCTCGCTGGGCGAAGCGGATCTGGACCCGGCGCTGGTCGAGCGTGAGAAGAACGTCCTGACCGAGCAGGCCCGCGAAAGCGGCAAGCCCGAAGCCGTGATCGAAAAGATGATTGTCGGCCGGATGCAGAAGTTCCTTGCCGAAGTGACCCTTCTTGGCCAGGCATTCGTCGTGAACCCGGACCTGACCGTTGCCGCCGCCGCCAAAGAAGCTGGTGTCGAAGTGACCGGTTTCATCCGGATCGAAGTTGGTGAAGGCATCGAAAAGGTCGAAGAAGACTTTGCCGCCGAAGTGGCCAAGGTCGCCAAAGGCTAAGCTTTCTACACCACCTTGGGCGAACAGCCCTGACTGCCAAAACGAATATGGCCCGCAAGCAGTTGCGGGCCATATCTCGTTCAGACTGGGGATAGTCTGACGAAAAACTGGCGGCACTGCATCGGGAGAACGCAGTGCCGCCAATGGGTTTCGACCGATCTGGGGATAAGATTCGGTCCCCCCACAGGTTATCCCAAAACCCCAGAAAGAAGGCTTGGGACGCCGGTCGCCCGGAAAATGCGGGCCAGAGTTGGCTGAAATCACAGTCCCCCGACCCGCGGTTCCATGGCCAAAGGCCACCACTCACGGAACACGGTCAGAATGTCGTGAAGCGCACAAGATGACTAGTAGGGTAAACCTTACCTTGCGCAGGAAAATGACCTACGCCGCAACGTCATTTGTAAGGAAATTACGACAGATCAAAGATCTACAATGAACATCTGATTGTAAAACGCCGCTTTTAGAACGGCTTGTGCTGTCGTCTCGACATCCAGGGCCTCACGGGCAAGGCGAAGGTGCTTTTCCACAGTCGCGGCGGTCAGGCCCAGCAGAAAGGCGGTATCCTGTGTTGTTTTGCCATCGCCAACATATTCCAGCACTTCGCGCTGCCGCTTGGTCAACGTTCTGGTGCCAACGTAGGGCAGGGTAAGCAGCTTGAGATGCGCCACGTTGTTCATCACCATGAGCGCTTCGTGATGTTCGGCCCAGATTGCATCAACCTCGTCCTGTGTCATGCCGCGGCGTGCGGTCAATGCGATGGCCCCCTTGGACCGGGCCGAGATCGATCGAAAGCTGACGGTGTATCCGGCTGTGACGCCCTTGTTGATGTTGAAGTCCACGACCCGCAGCTCGTCCTTGGTCAGCGCGCCGTGTTTCGCCAAACCCGCCATCCATGACCAGCTGCAGGCTCCGTCATTCTCCAGCGCCCATTTGATCATCGGTGCGTGAAAATAATGTCCATCATTCACAAAGGGTTCAATGTAGTCCTTTGATTGATTGGTCAGAAGCATAAAGTCCTGCGGATCGCCAAGCGAACTTGAGGTGCGGTAGCGCGTAAAGCCGTAGATCAGTCGATCAAACCCGTATGACGCCATCTTTTCGCAGTGAAGCTTCCACAAAACTTCGGCGCTCGCCGCATTGGTCATCCGGTCGAGGTGAGTAATCAGATCGGCGCTCATCAGGATAGTCCGTAATTGCAGAAACCGTAGGCGGCACGTTAGGTTGAGGTCGTATGGAAATGGCGGAAAAGCGCCGCTTTGACTGATCTAGCAGCATTGGGCCGTTGGTCAAAACAGTTTCATGGGGTTGCACATCGTATCTTTACCATAATACTTATTATGCGAATACCGGACTAACGGATTTTGGCCGGAGGCTCCGAAAGCTGATCCATATTTTACAGGCCCATCACCTTACTTGTCATCCGTGTCCACAGGCCCCCCTGCGCTGACCCAGTCGCTGAATCCATCTTTAAGATGTGCGGCCTCGAAACCCATGTCCTGCAGCGTGGCCACGGTCAGCGCTGATCGCCAGCCCGATGCGCAGTGAAAGATGTAGCGTTTGTCTTGTCCAAAGACGTCCTTGTAGTACGGGCTGTCCGGGTCGACCCAGAATTCGATCATCCCACGCGGTGCATGGATACTGCCGGGTATATGCCCCGTGCGTTTGCGTTCACGAATGTCGCGGATGTCGACGATCACGGTGTCCGGATCCCCGACCAATGCGATGGCGTCCTGTGTGCTGACCTCTTCGATCCGGGCCCGTGCCTTGGCCACCATCTGGGCGGCGCTGATATTGAGTTTCGTCATTCTGTCCTCATGCGGCCGTGCGGCCAAAGCTCACCTCAAAAAATGCGCGCCAGTTGCCGCCCATGATCTGCGCCACCTCGGCAGTGTCAAAGCCGACATCCGCCAGACCAGCGGCGATGGCGCCGAAATGGCGGTTGTCCTGAAACCAGTCGGGCATAGGCGGGAAGCCGGGTGCAGCCGCGCTGCCTTCGCCAAAGTCGGTATCCTTGGTCCAACGCCCGTTGCGCATCCAGGTTACCACGTTGTCGGGCTGGTCCTGGCACAGGTCGGTGCCAATACCGATGCGCCCTACCCCCATCAGTTCGGCCGTTCGGGCGATCATCTGACAAAACGCGTCCAAGGTGCAGTCGCTGCCGTCTTTCAGGTGATGCGGATAGATGGAAAAGCCCAGCATCCCGCGGCTTTCGGCCAGCGACCTTAGCACAGTGTCGGATTTGTTGCGCAGCGCCGGGTGCCAGCTTGCCGGGTTGGCATGGGTGATGGAGATAGGCCGCGTGCTGTGTTCGATGGCGGCAAGGGTCGAGCGCTCACCTGAGTGGCTCATATCCACGACAAGGCCAACGCGGTTCATCTCGGCCACCACGGCCTTGCCCATGCGGGTCAGCCCGGTATCCTCGGCCTCGTAGCAGCCCGAAGCGAGCAAGGACTGGTTGTTGTAGGTCAGTTGCATGAACCGCAGGCCAAGGGTGTGCAGCACCTCGACCAGGCCGATGTCATCCTCGATGCAACTCGGGTTCTGAGAACCGAAGAAGATCGCGGTGCGCCCCGTCGCGCGGGCAAGATCGACGTCGGCGGCGGTGCGGCCCTGAAAGATCAGGTCCGGAAACTGTTCGAACCAGCGGTTCCAGGCCTCGATGTTCAGGACCGTCTCGCGGAAGGTTTCGTGATAGGTGATGGTGGCGTGCACCGCATCCACCCCCCCTGCCCGCATCTGCCGAAACACCGTTTCAGACCAGTTGGCGTATTGCAGCCCGTCGATCAGAGTCATGGTTTCACAACCAGTCCGCCGGGGGTGTCACACAGGGCCTCGCAGCCGTCCTCGGTGATCAGGATGGGTTCGGTGATCTCGACCCCGCCATCGTCCAGCCAGAGTGCGGGCATGAAGTGGAAGGTCATCCCGGGCTCCAATACCGAAGGGTCGCCGGGCCGCAGCGACATCGTCCGCTCGCCCCAGTCCGGCGGGTAGCTGAGGCCAATGGCATAGCCACAGCGGCTGTCCTTGGTAAATCCGTGTCGGGCCAAGGCAGCGTTGAAGGTGTCAGCCACGGCGCCGCAGGTGACGCCCGGCTTGGCAAAGCCCAGAACCTCCTCGGTCGCGGCCCCCACAGCCTCGGCCGCCCGCAGGTAGTGGACGGGCGGTGTGCCAAGGAACAGGGTTCGGCTTTGGGGACAATGATAGCGACGATAGACACCGGCAATCTCAAAGAACGTGGCCTCGCCGGACCTTAGCGGCGTGGCGTCCCATGTCAGGTGCGGCGCGGTTGCATCAAGGCCAGAGGGCGCCATTGGCACGATCGCCGGATAGTCGCCCCAATGGCCGTCGACGCCGCGAATGCCGATCCGGGTGATCTCGGCCACCAATTCGTTCTTGGGCAAGCCCGGCTCGGCCAGATCCCGGATGCAGGCATGCATGGCGGTGACGATGGCCGCGGCCCGGCGCATATAGGTCACTTCGGTCGGGGACTTTACCGCCCGCTGCCAGTTCACAAGGCCAGTTGCGTCGACAAGAGACGCCTTGACGCAGTGCTTTAGGATAGACTTGTAAGCCGCTGCACTGAAATAGTAATTATCCATTTCAAGGCCAAGCCATTTGCCCTCCCACCCTTGGGCTGACAAGAGGCGCGACAGATCCTCCATCGGGTGTTTGTCGGGGTTCTGGACGTAGCTGTCATCATAGCCATGGATGTGATCGTCGGACATGAAAACGGTGCGCCGCGCCCCTGCCCCGTCCATAGCGCGGCCCCACCACAGCGGGTATCCTTCGGGGCCGATAATGACCCCCTGATGGACGTAGAAGGACCAGCCATCATAGCCGGTCAGCCAGGCTATGTTAGACGGGTCGGTGACCAGAAGAACCTCGATCCCCTTGGCGGCCATGGCGGCTCGGGTGCGGGCGATGCGGTCGGCGTATTCGGCGGGGGCGAAAGCGGGATCAGGATTGCTCATGTCGGCCAGATTGGACGGGAAACCGGCCCCGATGCAAGCCCCCAACCTTGGCCAAAAGCGTTATCCCAGCGCGTAGCCCGATCCCCGGACTGTGCGCAACAGGTCCTGCCCGCCATGCTGGCCCAGCACCTTGCGCAGGCGACCCACGTGGACGTCCACGGTGCGGGTATCGACATAGATGTCGCGGCCCCAGACGCGGTCCAGAAGCTGCTCTCTGCTCCAGACGCGGCCGGGCTTTTCCATAAAAGTGGACAGCAGGCGAAACTCGGTCGGGCCAAGCTTGAGCGATTGCCCGTCGCGGGTGACGCGGTGGGTTTCTGCGTCGAGGATGATGTCCTCGAAGGTCAGAACCTCACCCACGGTCGAAGGGCGAACACGGCGAAGCTGCGTGCGCACGCGGGCCATAAGTTCACTGACTGAATAAGGCTTTTCCACATAATCGTCAGCGCCGGTTTCAAGGCCGCGGACCTTGTCGACCTCTTCGGAACGGGCCGACAACATGATGATCGGAACGCCCTTGGTTTCGGCCCGGGTCTTGAGCTGGCGACACACCTCGATGCCCGACACTGAAGGCAACATCCAGTCCAGAACAATGACGTCTGGTGTCTCTTCGGACACCATCATAAGGGCCTCTTCGCCATTTTCCGCTTTGCTGGTGCGGAACCCTTCCGCTTCCAGGTTGTAACTCAGCACTTCGCGTTGTGCTGGTTCATCCTCGACGATCAACACATGAGGCTGAGACGTCCGCATGACGGCTACTCCGGTTTGCTGCTGCTGATGTAGGAGGTACGATCACCCTTGGGGCGGTTCTCTTCGGGCATGGAGCCTGTGGTCAGATAGACCACCTGCTCGGCCATATTGGTAACCAGATCGCCCATGCGTTCCACGTTCTTGGCGATGAAATGCAGATGCATACAGGCGGTGATGTTGCGCGGGTCTTCCATCATGTGGGTCAGGAATTCGCGGAACAGGGCGTTGTACATCTGGTCCACGTCCTGATCGCGCATCAAGACGTCCTCGGCCAGCTTGGCGTCACGGTGGATAAAGGCGTCCAGCGTGTCCTTGAGCATCATCTGAACCTCGCGGCCCATCCGGCGCAGGGTGGCGTCAGACCCGGTGATCGGCCGCATTTCGGCCAGAACCGAAGTCCGCTTGGCGATGTTCTTGGCGTAGTCACCGACCCGCTCAAGGCTGGCGGCAAGTTTGAGCACCGACAGGATGATCCGCAGATCCTTGGATACCGGCGCCCGCAAGGCAATGGTGCGGGCCGCCTCTTCGTTGATCCGCTCTTCCAGATCGTCGATGACCTTGTCACCCGCCCGGACCTTTTCGGCCAGTTCCACGTCTCGGGTTTCCAGCGATTTGGTCCCGTCGATGATCGCCGCCTCTACAAGGCCGCCCATCTTGATGATCATGGCCTGAATGGCGTCAAGATCCCGGTCGTAGGCCGAGGCAATATGCTGTTCGTTCATTGACGTTCTCCTTAGCCGATACGGCCGGAAATGTAACTTTCAGTGCGTGGATCTTCTGGATTGGTAAATATCTTTCCTGTCTCGTCGTATTCGACCATGTTTCCGAGGTGAAAGAAGGCGGTCTTCTGGCTGACCCGGGCGGCCTGCTGCATCGAATGGGTGACGATGACCACTGAATAGGATTGGCGTAATTCGTCGATCAATTCTTCGACCTGGGCGGTGGCGATGGGGTCAAGGGCCGAACAGGGTTCGTCCATCAACAGCACCTCAGGCTCTGTCGCGACAGCGCGGGCGATGCACAGACGCTGCTGCTGACCGCCAGACAGGCCAGTGCCGGGGGATTGAAGGCGGTCCTTGACCTCATCCCAGATCGCACCGCGACGAAGCGCCTTTTCCACGATCTCGTCCAGATCCGCCTTGCTACGGGCCAGACCGTGGATCTTGGGACCATAGGCCACGTTGTCGTAGATCGATTTGGGGAAGGGATTGGGCTTTTGGAACACCATCCCCACCTTGGCGCGAAGCTGTACGGGATCGACGCGAGGATCGTAGATATCCTCCTGATCGATCAGAATCTTGCCTTCGACCCGGCAGGAGGCAATCGTGTCGTTCATACGGTTAAGCGTGCGCAAAAACGTCGACTTGCCGCAGCCGGACGGCCCGATAAACGCGGTGACGGTCTTGTCGGCGATGTCGACGTCCACGTCCTTGATGGCGTGGGTGTCGCCGTAATAGACCTGCACGTTACGGGCCGAGATCTTGATGTCATTCATGTCCACGGCTCTTTCGATCAGTCTCATGTCGTTCATGTTCAGCCCCTTTCGCTTACCAGCGGCGCTCAAAGCGGCGACGAAGAAGAATGGCGATGATGTTCATCGTCATCAGGAAGAGGAGCAGGATGATAATGCCCCCCCATGCGCGTTCATAGTACGCCGGATCGGCACGCTTCGCCCATTCATAAATCTGGGCTGGCATGGCCGAGTTTGGCGACAAGAAGCCTTCGGCGATCCCGTCAGGATAGTTCGAAGCGATAAAGCCCACCATCCCGATCAGCAGCAAGGGCGCGGTTTCACCCAGGGCTTGTGCCAGACCAAGGATCGTTCCCGTCAGAATGCCTGGCATGGCCAGCGGCAGGACATGGTGGAAGATCGACTGCATCTTGGAGGCCCCTACCCCCAAAGCCGCGTCCCGGATTGACGGAGGCACCGATTTGAGGCTGGCCCGGGTCGAGATGATAATCGTCGGCAGCGTCATCAACGTCAGCACGAGGCCACCCACAAGCGGGGCCGACTGGGGCAGATGCGCCACCTGGATAAAGATCGCCAAGCCAAGGATACCAAACACAATAGACGGCACGGCCGCGAGGTTCGAGATATTCACCTCGATAAAGTCGGTGATCCTGTTCTGTGGGGCGAACTCTTCCAGATAGATCGAGGTCGCGACGCCGATGGGCAAGGATAGGACCAGAACCACCAGCATCATGAAGAAGCTGCCAATCATCGACACACCGATACCTGCCTGTTCAGGCCGGGATTCAGAAGCGTCCGACCCGGTGATGAAGGCCCAATTGAACCGTCGCTCCACCAGCCCGGCCTCTTGCAGGGCGTCGACCACGTCCAGATGCTCGGGCGACAGGTTGCGATCGCGGGCCAGACTTTCGCGGGTCACGCGGCCCTTGAGGTATCCGTCTACCCGGCTCGAGGCGAGGACCTCGAACGTGACCGTCTGCCCGACAAGGGATGTATCATCCAGCACTGCCCGGCGGATCTCTGCGGCAGCACCCGAGGACAGCATCTGGTCAAGATCACCCACGGCAATCTCAGTCGTGATGCCACGGGCGGCGAGGGTCTGTTCCAGTGCCGCGTCAATGATGCCGCCATAACCAAAGGTCGTGGTCTTGGAGATGACTTCCGGATCACCGGTGCCATCTGGATCCAGCTTTTGCGCATCAAGCGTCACGTCCATCGTCACGAAGGTTTGGGTAAAGGCCCGCGTTCCGTTCGATACAATGGCTGTCAGAAGGGCGATCAGGAAGAACAACCCAATGGCAATAGCGACAACGCCATAGGCCTTAAACCGGGCCTCGGCCGCGTTGCGCTTTTTCGTCCGCACATCCAGTTGCAGCAAGGATGTCTTGGCGCGGCTGTGCCCGTCGGCGGACCTGTCTGCGCTTGCGTCGGTCATTCGTACTGCTCCCGGTACTTGCGGACGATCCAGAGGGCAAAGATGTTCAGGCCCAATGTGATGACAAAGAGGGTCATGCCCAATGAAAAGGCGACCAGCGCCTCGGGCGAGGAAAAATCGGCGTCGCCAGTCAGCTGGCTGACGATCTTGGCGGTCACGGTCGTCATCGCCTCAAACGGGTTCAGCGACAGACGCGCGGCGGCCCCTGCCCCCAGAACAACGATCATCGTCTCACCAATAGCGCGCGACGCGGCCAAAAGGATAGCGCCGACGATCCCCGGCAAAGCGGCAGGAAGAACCACCTGGCGCACCGTTTCAGAGCGTGTCGCGCCAAGGCCAAGCGATCCGTCCCGCATCGACTGGGGCACCGCGTTGATGATGTCGTCTGACAAAGAGGACACGAAGGGGATCAGCATGATGCCCATGACAAGGCCCGCAGTCATGACCGCCGTACCACCGCCCATCCAGGTCACACCCAGGACTCCGCCTTCGCCGAACACGTTGACCAGAAGCGGTCCGACCGTCAGCAAGGCGAAAAGACCGTAAACTATGGTCGGGATACCGGCGAGGACCTCAAGCAGTGGCTTGGCGATGGCCCTCACCTTCGGGGTGGCGTATTCGGACAGGTAGATGGCGGCAAAAAGACCGATCGGCACGGCAACCGCCAAGGCGATGAGCGAGATGTAGAACGTGCCCCACAAGAGCGGCAGGATGCCAAGCTCAGACCCGCCACCAAAGGACGGCGCCCAGGTCAGGCCAAAGAAGAACTCGCTCGCCGGATATAGTCCAAAGAACTTTATCGTATTGAAAATCAGCGACAGGACGATGCCAACCGTCGTCAGGATGGCGATACAGGACGCGGCGATCAGGACGATCTTGATGCCGGACTCAACCACGTTGCGGGCCCGGAAATCGCGGTTCGTCCGCGACAATGCAAAGGCTGCCCCAATCAACGCAAGGCCAATAACGGCCACCAACATCAAAAAGCTACCCGCCTTGGAAAGGGCCCGATACCGCTGGGCGGCCGAAAGGGTTTCGCGGCTGACATCGGAACCCAGCGCAACGCCGACCTGCGACAGGCGTTCCCGTACATCGGTGAATTCGGTGCGGATGTCGCGGGCGGATTCTTCGGTCAGAACGCCTTCGCTTACGGCCAGATCAAGGCCATCGGCCACGCGCCGCACATCGCTCAGGACAAGGCCAAGGGTGCCGCTATCGCCCGCCTCGACCGAGGTGATCATCGGCGCGATCATCCTGTTCAGCGTCAGCGGCTGGGCAAACAGCCACAAGGCCAGCAGCAGAAGAGCGGGAACCGCCGCCATCATGGCCACGTTGCTGCCGTAATAAACCGGGAGGGAGTGAAGGTTGCGGATGTTTCCATCTGCCGACTGCATGGCGCGGCCACGACCCACAACAAAGCCGACGGCAGCAAGGATCAAGACGATCAAGGTGATCCAAAATGCGGACATGTCAGCTCCAGGTAGTCAAATCTTGAGGTTGGAGGGCGGCTGGACGCCGCCCCCCGAAAGGCGATTACATGTCGCCCAAGGTCTCTTCTGCTGCGATCATGGCCTGAGTAGCGGCCAGCTCGGGATCAGACACGAGGCCGTACTGGGCCAGCGGGCCGGACGGGCCAGCCATGTCGTCGGACACGAAGAACTCAGCGTATTCCTTCAGGCCGGGGATGACGCCGATGTGAGCCTTCTTGATGTAGAAGAACAGCGGACGCGACACGGGGTACTCAGCCGATGCGATGGCTGCGACGGTGGGAACGACGCCGTTCATGGTCGCAACCTGAAGGCTGTCGGTGTTGTTTTCGTAGAAGGCCAGACCAAAGACGCCGATGCCGTTCGGGTTCGAGCCGATGCGGGCCAGGGTCTCGGTGTAGTCACCGTCGATGTCGATCGAGATGCCGTCGGTGCGCACTGCAATGCAGGCGTCCTCAGCGTCGTCCTCGGACATGCCCGCAGCGATCATGCCTTCCAGGGCGCCTGTGGCTTCGCAGCCAGCTGCCAGAACCTGCTCTTCGAACACTTCACGTGTGCCGTGACGGGTGCCGGGGATGAAGGCCAGGATTTCCTGGTCGGGGAGCGAGGGGTTGACCTGGTTCCAGTTGGTGTTGGGGTTCTCGACCACGGCACCGTCAACGACGATCATCGGGGCCAGAGCCAGGAACCAGTCAGACGGAGTAAAGGCGAAAGACGCGCCATTGATGTCGGATGCGAAAACGATCCCATCGTAGCCGATGCGGACTTCGATGATGTCGGTCACGCCGTTGGCGGCACAGGCTTCGATCTCACGCTCGCGGATGGCGCGTGATGCATTGGCGATGTCGATCTGGTTCTCGCCGACGCCTTCACAGAAGCGGGCCAGACCAGCAGAGGAACCGCCGGATTCAACAACGGGTGTCGGGAAGTCGAAGTTTTCGCCAAAGGATTCTGCCACGATCGAGGCGTAGGGCAGGACGGTGGACGAACCGGCGACCTGGACGTTGTCACGGGCCGCAGCCGAAGTTGCGAGCGCTGCAGAGATGGCCAGCGCAGAGGCGGCCAGTTTCACGAAGGACATATGATGCTCCTGTAATTCCGTTTGTCAGACCGCACGCGAACCGGCGATCTCTGACGACCTGCTAGGCCCCCTGCACCAACCTTTTGTGACATTTTTGTAAAGGTTATGTGACAGTCCACTTTAACCCAAATATCCGGCCCCAAAGTGACCCAAGGTAAGGTTTATTCCAGAGGCAGGATGACCATGAAACGACTACCTTTTCCTAGTTCGCTGTCGATCCGAAGTCGCCCGCGATGCCGGTTCACAATATGCTTCACAATCGCAAGCCCTAGTCCCGTCCCCCCCATTTCGCGCGACCTGTGGTTATCGACGCGGTAGAATCGCTCGGTCAGGCGGGGAATATGGTGGGGGGCGATTCCCTCTCCGTGGTCGGTGACAGAGATCCGGACGCCCTTGGACCGCAAGCTCGGCTCGTCTATCGGGCCGGACAGGGCGATCTCGACCTGCTTGTCGTTGCCACCATACTTGACCGCGTTCTCAATCAGGTTGGTGATGACCTGCTGCAACTGACGGCCATCGCCCGGGATCTCGGGAAAGGTTGCGGGTATCGCGCCGGCCAAGGCACCGGCCCGGGTTTCGGCTTGGGTTCCGGCCCGTGTTCCGGCCTCGGTTTCTTCGAGTTGGGTTTTTGCATGGGCTACTGGCCTCTTGACCACGAGGCAGACGCCGGCCTTTTCTGCCACGGGGGTAATTGCCGCCACGACCCGGTCCAATATGGCGGACAGGTCCACCATGTCGCGCGGGCGCATCCGCTCTTCCTGTTCCACCCGGCTGAGCCAGAGAAGGTCGTCGACCAGTCTTGCCATGCGACCGGCCTCTTTCTCCATGATGCCCAGGAACCGGTTCCGGGCCTCGGGGTCGTCGCGGGCCGCCCCTTTGAGGGTTTCGACAAAGCCAAGAAGGGCAGTCAGCGGGGTGCGCAATTCGTGGCTCACGTTCGCCACGAAGTCGCGTCGGATCTGGCTCGATTCCTCGACCCCTGTCATGTCCTCAAAGCTGAGAACGACGCCGCGCCCCACCTGCATTGGCACAGCACCGACCGTAACCTGCCAGTATGTATCCCTGCGCCCTTCGGTTCCCAGATATCGGGTCTGCCTCAGCGTCCCATCCCGTACCGTCTGTTCGATTGCATCGAGGATCGCGGGCTGGCGAAATGCAGTAATGTAATGCATGCCCCGACCGTCGTTGCCAAACAGTCGGATCGCGGCCTCATTGACCTCGGCCACACGTTCGTTCGGACCGACAATGACAACCGGCATGGGGAGCACTGTTATGAGAGAAGAAAGCGTTTCAGGCAGCATTTCGAAATTTGGTCCAATTCTGGAGTTTCATGCCGATTGGTCACGATTCGAGAACAATTGCAAAAGGTCTGGTTTCCACTACTTGACCGACCGGCCAATAGGCTGTCGACTTCCTAACATAGGTTAAAACCAGTCTGTCGTGGAATGTCATTGTTCTTCTGTGGTTTTATGTGACCTTCCCAACAGGATTGACATGTGCGACCTCGAGGGCGGTGGCGTTATAGATGGCAAAGACCATGATGATTATAGGCAAACTGGAACACTGGAAATCGGCAGTTGCGATGCTGCCAGTCGCAACGGGTCTGGTTTTCGTTGACTATTCAAACGTCAAGCAAAGCATTTGGTCAGACCCGTCAATGGATCTGGTGCT
>CALFSV010000389.1 GCA_937916485.1 uncultured Paracoccaceae bacterium
TTGGTCTCCTTGGGACATTTTTTCTCATTGCTAGCGATGCGGCTGTCGCTTTGGCCTTCCGTTTGCGACACCAAAACTGTCCGTGGCAAATGGATGGCAAGGAATGGCCTCAGACCGGCACCTTTTACCAGCGCCGCGAATTGGTACTTCGTCCCGCGTCTTGCCAGTTCTAGCTCAACGCAGAGAACGGCACCCGTTTTCGAACCAGCTGTTCGTAGATGGTGCGGCGAAGGTGTAAGAAGAGCCCAACCTGTGAATTCGATTTTCTTGCTGCGAGCGCGCGCAGCGCGCCTCCCCGCCGCACTGCCGAATTTTACTCGTTGCGTGGTAGAGAAAAATTCAGCCATTGCGGCAGGCAGCAGCAAATCTGAAACCTCGCATTCACACTGTGCGGGACCTTACCGCTATTTGGTCAATTAAGCCGAAGCACTGGTTTCGGTTGCCGTACCCGAATTATCAGTCGAAGGGTTTGTTGCGGGTCCAGTCGAATGTTCCGGCGTCCCGTTCCTGCACCGCTTGTTTCCAGCCAACTTGCTCCACGCGGGCTTTGAAGTTCATGCCTTCGGGTGAATGGCGGGTGATGCCGTCGAACACGGTGGCAAGGCGCTGCGTCTGGTTGATCTTTTCTTCAACGGCCGCGTTGATCACCATCTTCTGCATGGCCAGTTGGTTGATCGGCACGGATGCCATCCGGGCGGCCAGCGCCTCGACTTCGGCATCGAGCTGAGCGTCAGGCACGGATTTCAGCACCAGTCCCATCTCTGCGGCTTCAACGCCGGTTATCTTGTCACCCGTGAACATCATGCGCTTGGCCTTTTCCGGCCCCAGTCGGTGCACCCACATCGCCGTTGTCGGGCAGCCCCAGACACGTGTTGGCATATAACCGATTTGCGCGGTGTCGCCCATGACAGTCAGGTCTGCGCAGAGCGCAATATCTGATCCGCCCGCGACGGCGTGTCCATGCACCTTGCAGATCACCGGCTTCATCGCCCGAAAGAGCGACATGAAGGCCTGCGTGTTCGCCCACATGAACTGGAAATCCTGCATTGGGTCCCAGGGCATGTCCTGCACCACCTTGTTGGGGCCGTTGCCCGCCGCGTAGTGGGCCAGATCGTAGCCTGCGCAAAATGCCTTTCCTGCGCCGGACAGGACCATCACGTGTACGTCGCGATCATGGTCGGCCTCTGCAACCGCCGCCGCCAGTTCGCGCGGCAGATCATCGTCGATCGCATTCATCACTTCAGGTCGGTTCAGGGTGATCCGCCCGATCCGGCCATCTTTCTCGTACAGAACCTTTGCCATGCTCACTCCCAATCGCTGACGGCCTTGACCTCAAGGAATTCCTCAAGACCCCAGACACCACCTTCACGGCCATTGCCCGACTGCTTCATGCCGCCGAAAGGCGAGCCCGCACCGCCGAATTTTCCGTTCATCTCAACCATACCGGACCGCAGCCCGCGCGCCACCCGACGAGCGCGTGTTTTGTCGGCAGTCTGAACATAATTCGTCAGACCATAGTGCGTGTCATTGGCAAGCGCGATGGCCTCCTCTTCGGTGTCAAACGGTGTCATCACAAGAACCGGCGCAAAGATTTCTTCCTTCCAGATCGTCATGTCCGGCGTGACATCTGCAAAGATCGTGGGGCGCACGAAGTGGCCTCGATTCAGCCCCACAGGGCGGCCAAGGCCACCTGCGACCAGCGTGGCGTGTTCGTCAATGCCGCTCTTGATCAGATATTGGATCTTGTTGAACTGCAATTCCGACACAACTGGCCCGATCTGGCGACCTTCGGTATCCGCTGGTCCGACCTCTGTTTTCTCGGCTATCGTACGGGCGGTTTCAACGGCTTGGTCATAGACCCCGCGTTCCACCAGCATGCGGGTCGGCGCGTTGCAGGACTGGCCCGAGTTGTTGAAACAATGACGCACGCCGCGCGTAACGGCCTTTTCATCGGCATCGGCGAAGATGATGTTGGCCCCCTTGCCGCCCAGTTCCAGACTGACGCGCTTGACGGTATCCGCAGCGGCCTTGCTGATCGCGACACCTGCACGGGTGGACCCGGTGAAGCTGACCATATCCACATCCGGGTGCGCGGTGAGATGCGTGCCAACGCCAGTGCCATCTCCGTTCACAAGATTGAACACACCGGGCGAGAAACCTGCCTCATCAATCATCTCGGCAAGCAGAATGGCGCTGAGCGGCGACAGTTCCGATGGTTTCAGCACCACCGTGCAGCCTGCCGCCAGCGCCGGGGCGACCTTCAGCATCACCTGGTTCATCGGCCAGTTCCACGGGGTGATCAGGGCGCAGACACCGACCGGCTCGTAAAGGATCATGTCGCTGGGCGCGTGCTCCCCAAGGGGACGTTCAAAGTCAAAAGCCTTGGCCGCCCGAATGGTGTTCTTGAGATGCCCGGCCCCGGCACCAACCTGTGCAGTTCTTGTAAGCGCAATAGGTGCGCCCATCTCAACGCTAATGGCCTGTGCCATGTCTTCGGCCCGCGATTTGTAGACCTCCATCAACCGTTCCAGGGCGGCGATCCGGCCCAAAGGGTCTGTTGCCGCCCAGGCCGGGAATGCACTCTTGGCCGCGGCGACGGCCGCGTCAGCATCAGCGACGCCACCTAAAGTGATCGTGGCGATCTTCTCTTCCGTGGACGGGTTCTCAACCGCAATTTCGCGCCCGTCGATCGAGGCGACCCATTGGCCGTTGATATAGTGTCTGGTTGCGTCCTGCATGGCGGTTCCTGTCAGTCAGAGTTCATTGAATTCCCCGGCGACGAAACGGTCGCGGAGAACGAATTTCTGGATTTTTCCCGAGCCGGTCAGGGGGAAACTCTCGACCTGCACCCAGACATTCGGGGTTTTCTGAGGAGACATGTTTGCGCGGCAATGAGCGTGCAACGCGGCCTTGTCGAGCGGTCCCGTGC
>CALFSV010000390.1 GCA_937916485.1 uncultured Paracoccaceae bacterium
ATTTCGGTGTAAAAGACCGACCGGAAATGCGGGTCCTGTTCGGCAGCCCATTCGTCAAAGACATAGATGGCACTGTCCTCAACCAGGGCTGCGACCATCGCGAGGCGCTTCTTCTGGCCTGTGGATAGGGCCTTGGTGGTAAAGGCACCGTCTGCAAAGCTTACTTTGTCGGTCAGCTGCATTCTCTCAATAAGCTTCGCAACAAGCTCTTGATCGGCGTCCTCGTAACCATACAGGCGGCTAAAGAGGTGGAAATCCCCGGTGATCAGAGAGAAATTCCAGCGAAGCGATGTTAGATCATCACTGGCCATGGACTCACCGTTCAAAAGCAATTCGCCTGCCGCAACCGGATAGAGCCCAGTTAGTACCTTGATGAGCGTGGATTTTCCGCTGCCATTGCCCCCAACGACATAGAGCACCTCGCCCTTTTTGACCCGCAGATCAATCGGTCCAAGCTGGAAGCCCCTGCTCTCGTCAGGATCAAAGTAGGTGAATTGAACATCGCGCAACTCGAGCGCCTCAAACGCGTCGCCATCCACCGGATTGGGCGAAAGGACTTCCATCTGGGCGTCGAGTTTCTCTTCCAACTCTTGCAGGTCGCGCAGGGCGTTGTTGGTCCGCGACAACACCGGGAAGATGTCCAGAAAGCCTGCCAGATACCCGATGAGAAAAAGCACGATCGCCGTGATTTCGAGCACTTCAAGCGCGTACATGTCCGTCATCTTTGGGATCACAAAAACAACGACAGCGATGACCAAGAAGAAAACCGACTGGATGATCAGGCGCATCTTCACGATTTCTTCGGTCGCGCGCAGGCTCAGTATTGATGATAGATCCACGAGGCGCGCATAATCCGCGCGCAGGGCCGAGCGACGCTTGGCATTGATCTTTACTTCCTTGAACCCGGCTAGGGACTCGGCCACCAAGTTCGACAGCTCTTTTTCATTCTCCGAGAAGGCCACCATTTGCTTCTTGCTTTCGCCCTGTTGGGAATGGCGGTAGAGCGCTGCGAAAACAAGCGCCCCTGCCACTGCGAGAAACGCCGCGAAAGACACAAAGGCAAGGTAAGCCGCACAGAAGAACAACATGAACATCGACTGCAGGCCGTAAACGATGGTGTCTGATGCCTGGACGACCTGACCGATGCTGCGCGCGCTCGTCGAAATGACGTCCGAGCGGCGCATCTGTTCGAGCGCGTCCAATCGCAGTGCAAGCAGCTTGTCCATCAGGCGCTCGCGCTGGCGCGTCATCGCATCGTCAAATAGCCGCTTGCCGGCCGTTTCGGCTCGCATCTTGGCCACTGCAAAGACCACCAGACACGCGAGGAACATTGCAAAGGCCCAAGTCGTGTCTTCGCCACGATACACAGCGTCCGCGCCGTAGTTGATAAAGCCCACCAGCGCCGCATTGGCCGCACCAGAGATCACCGTCAGGACGACGATGTTGCGAACCGTTTGAGGCGACTCCTGGCGAAGAACGTTTAGAAGTTGCACAGTATTTCTCCCAAGATGTTAGTCGTGAGGGTCACGCAACGGGATCCTTCCAAAATGCGTTTTCAGCGGCAAGCGTATCCACACGTTTAAGCAGATCGAGATCAATTTTACTAGAGTCGGCACAGATAAACGGTAGATCGGCGTCTTCCATGCCCTGACGCTGGAAGCCCCAATCCGTGGACGCAGGCACCCCAATGAAACAGGCACCGATCTGACGTGCATGGGTGGCGACGAAGTTCACATCATCGATAAACAACACTTGATGCGCGGGCAGCTTGTAGTGGGCCTCGACAATTTCACGCACGCCAGGGCGAAAATCGTTGGTGCAAATATATTGCTCAAAGATGTCCGCCGACGCGCCGAGCTCTCGCCGCATGTATTTCTCGTCCAGCCCGCCATAGCAGACAAGCTTGACCCCGAGACTAGGCAGCAGTTCCATCAGGGCCTCGGCGCCTTCGGCCAGTTTGATCGGGTTTTCTTTGAGGTAGTCCTGGCGGAACTCGAAATAGGACTGCTCCATTTCTTCCGACGTCTTGCCTTTCAAATCCTTAGGCACATCTTTGAACTGCGACCGGAAATATGCCGTCGCCTCTGCCCGATTGCGTGAGAACATGTTGTCTTCCATGTCCTTGGTGTAGTCGAGGCCGTAGAACTCGCAGCTCAGCTTTAAGAGCGGAGCGAAACTATCCGTGAGCAAGGGGCCGTCGATATCCACGGCGATAAGCTTGAGTGTCTTCATTGGCTATCCTTTTCGGCGTGGCGCGGCGCGCGTTGGCCTTCCCAAGCGTCTTTTAGTTGCTGCGGTATGGTCGCGGCAGAGGTGGAGAATTCTCCAATCT
>CALFSV010000391.1 GCA_937916485.1 uncultured Paracoccaceae bacterium
CCACCAGCCGTGATCAATACTCTTTGCCCCTTCATTTTTTCACTCCCCTGTTTTCGGATAGCTTGCGCTACCGCAATCAAATTGCATCAATTAACATTCAGATCAGCCGCTGTTGCAAGCCTGTTCGTTCATAAAAAAGATGGAGGAAAATTGAGCTTGGCAGATATAAGCTTGCCGGTGATGAGCGGGTGTGGGGAAAGCCACAAAAGAAGCAAAATGATTGGCGTGCTTCGAACAGTTATGTCAAAGTTTTTATTGTTCAAGATGGGAGGTATCTGATGCGTAATGATCCATTTTTCCAGCCAGTGTCGGGGCTTGAGATGCCGCGTTTTGCTGGCATGCCAAGCTTTATGCGTTTGCCGCACCTTAGCATGGATTCGGCAGAAATTTGTCGTGTTGATATGGGGCTTGTTGGCGTTCCTTGGGATGCTGGCACAACTAACCGACCGGGGCCTCGCCACGGACCACGTCAACTTCGGGACCTGTCAACGATGATACGTGCGATGAACTCGGTCACCGGGTTTAATCCTTTTCAGATGGTAAATTGTGCTGATCTTGGCGACGTTGGCCCCAATCCAGTTGATTTGCAAGACAGCCTTGAACGCATCACAGCATTTTATGCTGATCTAAAACAGCGCAACATCACCCCAATGACTGCTGGCGGTGATCATCTGGTGTCATTGCCTGTTTTGCGGGGCCTTGCAAAAGATCGGCCCCTCGCGATGATTCATTTTGACTCGCACACAGATTTGTTTGACAGCTATTTTGGGGGATCCAAATATACGCATGGCACGCCTTTTAGACGGGCAATTGAGGAAGGCTTGCTGAACCCAAAACAGGTTGTTCAAATTGGCATTCGCGGCACCTCATACAATTTTGATGATATTGAATGGGGTGAGGCGCAAGGTGTGCGCATCATCCGTATCGAAGAATTATTTGAACGCGGTATTGCGGCGGTAATGGATGAGGCGCGTGGTATTGTTGGAAATTCGCCAACCTATTGTTCCTTTGACATTGATTTTGTGGATCCAACCTTTGCCCCTGGTACCGGCACGCCAGAAATCGGGGGCCCCAATTCCTTTCAAGCGCAACAGGTAATTCGCGCTTTAAGCGGGGTTGATCTTGTTGGCGCAGATCTTGTTGAGGTGTCGCCGCCTTTTGACCCATCTGGGGGCACTGCGTGGCTAGGTGTGTCCTTGATGTTTGAATTGATGTGTGTTTTGGCAGAGGCGATTGATAGGCGCCGCTAATGGCGCTCCAGATCAGACCAGATGTCTGCTACCCAGCTTTTGATTTGTAATGCTTCCTCCCAGCGGTTGGACAATTCCCGGCCATTCGCATCAGTCATGGCATATTCTGGTGGGCCAAGTTCGCAGAGGAAAATACAGTCGCCGTGCAGATTGCGTTGGCGCCAGCTTATCAATCCGTCACGCCACCATTGGCGAAATAGCGTGACCCATTTTTGGTGCTGTGGAAAGCTCAGCTGGAGCTGGATTTGCTGGCGACTTGCGACACGTCCTTGAAAACTTTCAGACCGTGCAATAATGCGCTGAATAAGGCCAGCGTCGCGATCATCTAGGGGCAGTTTGAACTCACGATCAACGACAAAATGCGAGAGGTCTGCACAAAGCCGCATTTCTGGCACAGCATCAATGAGGCATAAAGTTGCATATAAATCATTAGTTATGCAGTTGCGATGCGTTTCAAACTGTATTGGCATATCCAACTGGTCCGCCATTTCAATCCACTTTCGGATCACTGGGATCATACCGTCAACGGACAAAGGCATCACCTGACCAATCACATCAACGAAAGGCGCGCCAAAATCCTTGGCCATCAGCAAGGTGTCTTCTAGGGCGTTAATAGTTTTCGGAAAAGCAACAATCAGCGGCGTCAGCCCAAACCGCTCTAAGTGTGGCCTAACGGCATTTGCCTGAGCCACATCACCAGCACCGAGATCAATGGCCAAGCCGTCATAGCCTGCTTCTGCAACCATTTCACATATCTGATCATAGGGTAAAACTACCCCCGTCTGGTCATGTGGCATCATCGCCCAGAGCGATGTATAAAACTTTAATTGGCGTTTGGTCTTTTCCAAAGATCAGGCTTCCAGCTTAACAGTCTTGCCCGCCGCAAGTGGTACCACCCAAACCTCATTGGTAGGCCATTGATCTTCGTCCTTTTGCAAAAGTTTGTGGATAACCGCAATTTGAAATTCAATCCAGCCCATGCGGTGAACCTGACCAGCAACGGACTCAATACGATCGTTCAGTTTACGCAATTGCCAGAAGGGGACAGATGGGTAGCTGTGATGCGCGGTATGATATGGCATCTGCCAGCATAGCCATCGCATCACCGCATTGGTGCGGGTTGATCGGGTGTTCTTCAAAATATCAGACTCATGTGACAGGCCGAGATGCTCAATGGTGTTTTGCAACTGATGAACAGGCTTGGTCAGCAACATTGGGAGTAACCAGTAGGTCACGACTACCCAGCTTTCAAGGTAAAATGAGGCCCCCGCAATTATCGCATAACCAAGAAGGTGTAAGCGTGACTCAAGGATGATTTTGCGCTCATGTGCTGCGCCAATATAGGGTTCTATAATAATGCCGCGCGCACGTCTAATCATGCCGGTAACGCGGTTGCGCCAATAGCTAATTCCGGTCATCCAAATCAGATAACTTTGCAATGTGTAGGGGTCACGGGTTAATTCGCCATCACGTTCCCAGTCTTGGGTCCATCGATGATGCGCAAAATGCATGACTTGATCATAGTCACGCGGAAACAGCATAATAAACCCGATTAACCGTCCAAAAAATTCATTCAGATATTTTGTTTTGAAAACCGTCCAGTGTGATAGCTCATGCTGTCCTGCATATAAAAAGTTCAGAGCGATACCAAGAAGCCCCCCGGTCAAAAGAATCCACCAGCTTTCCATGGCCAGATAATGTAAACACCCTAAAAAAATGATCGCGCCAGCATGACTGCCAAGTTGAAAAAGACCCATAAAATCAGATTTTTTATTTAATGATTTTAATTCACTTGGTTTTAAAATTTTTTGTGTGGTAAATGACTCTTCCAATTTTTTTACCCTCACCTAACAATCAAAGGTTTCAGCATTTATTTTCACGGTCGTCACTCGCCACTTATTTTTTCAACAGCTTCGTCGTCAACATTATCAACGCCCCGCGCCGCCAGCAAATTATCGAGCCAGCTTGGGTCCATTTCTGGCACCGAACTTAACAATAAATCAGTGTATTCATGGTGTGGCGGTCTGAACATTTCGTTTTTGGGACCTGCCTCAACCACGATGCCATCTTTCATCACGACCACCTCATCAGCAATCGCCCTAACCGTCGAAAGGTCATGGGTGATTAACATGAAGGATAATTGCATTTTGTCCTGTAGGTCGGTTAGCAAGCGCAGGATTCCCTCAGCAACCAGCTGGTCGAGGGCAGATGTCACCTCATCACAAATGATAAACTTTGGCTCAGCGGCGAGCGCACGTGCAATGCCGATGCGCTGTTTCTGACCACCCGAAATTTCCGATGGGTAACGGTCGATAAATTCACTTGGTTCAAGTTCAATCTGGACCAACAACTCCTCAACACGCCGGCGTTTCTCCCTACCGGTCAACCCTAGATAAAATTCAACCGGTCGCCCAATAATTTCGCCAATTTTTTTGCGTGGATTCAGTGCCGTATCAGCCATCTGATAAATCATCTGGATTTGACGAAGTTGATCATTGGTGCGATTTCGGTAGTCGACTGGCAAAACTGTGCCAGCAAAATTTATGCTGCCGGCAAGTGGCGGTAATAAGCCAGTAATACAGCGCGCAGTTGTGGACTTGCCTGATCCGGATTCGCCAACAACGGCAACTGTGCGGCCGGCATGAATGTCAAAGCTGACATTGCGAACAACCGGATCACCCTTTCCATAGGCAGCGGTTACATTTGACAGGCTAATCACAGGCGTTGAGCCAGCCTTGGCCGGTGGCTTTTGTTTTCGTTCAAAACTACGCACTGCCCACAGAGATTTAGTATAGCTTTCGCGCGGTGATTTCAGCATTTCTCGAGTTGTGTTTTCTTCAACCTCATCGCCGCGCAACAAAACTTTAATCCGATCTGCCATCTGCGCGACAACCGCCAAATCATGGGTGATATAAATTGCCGCCGTTGAAAACTGTTCAACAATATCACGGATCGCCGACAGAACCTCAATCTGTGTTGTCACATCAAGAGCAGTTGTAGGCTCATCAAAAATGATAAGGTCTGGCCGGCAAGACATCGCCATGGCGGTCATGGCACGCTGTAATTGCCCACCTGAAACCTGATGTGGATAACGAAAGCCAATCGATTCGGGCTGTGGCAACCGCAGACGGCGATACAGATTTACCGCGTCGGCCGCAGCTTCACTCCGGATAAATTTTTTGTGAAAAACAGGTCCCTCAGTGTGTTGATCAATAATTTTATGAGATGGGTTAAAGCTGGCTGCAGCCGATTGTGCAACATAGGCGATGCGACTGCCAAGTAAATTTCGGCGTTGTTCGAGCGGCGCATTGACCAGGTCAATACCATCAAACTCAATACTTCCTCCAACAATTTTACAGCCATCACGTGTAAAGCCCATGCCAGCAAGTCCAAGTGTTGACTTGCCTGCACCAGACTCGCCAATCAAACCCAGTACCTCGCCTTTATGCAAATCGAGGCTGATCTTGTTGATTATCCTTGTCTGGGTTTCATCACTTATGCCATCGATTTCAAGATCGCGAATCTTTAACAAAGGCTCTCTGTCAGACATGGCTTACTCCTTCAGACCGGATGCGCGGTGCAGCACCCAGTCAACCACGAAATTGACAGCAACCGTTAATAGCGCAATCGCACCTGCTGCCATCAATGGAAGTGCTGCAGTAAGTGGGCTGAAAACCGCAAAATTGATAAATTGCGCCAGGTCTTTGACCATGGTGCCCCAATCTGCCAACGGCGGCTGAATGCCAACGCCAAGGAAGGACAGCGACGCAATCGTTAAAAACACAAAGCAGAAGCGCAAACCAAACTCGGCCAGCAGTGGTGCCATCGCGTTTGGTAAAATTTCCGAAAAGACTAGGTAGGACATCTTTTCACCGCGCAATTTTGCGGCCTCAAAGAAGTCCATTACAACGATATTCATGCCGACTGCACGGGACAAACGAAATACCCGCGTTGAGTCCAACACCGCAATGATCACAATCATATATACTGTTAACAGCCATCTTTCTGAACCGGCCCATGCTGATGCAATGGTCATTAACAGCAGCGCAAAAATCAATTGAGGAATTGACATCATCATATCTACGAACCGCGACAGGAACTGATCAAACCACCCGCCAATTGCCGCTGCTAGAAATCCGAAAAAAGTGCCAATTAAAAATGCAAGGCAAGTGGTAATGAAGGCAATGCCAACAGTATTTTGTCCGCCATAAATCAAACGTGATAAAAGGTCGCGGCCAATCTGGTCGGTGCCTAGAGGATGTGCCGGGTTTCCGCCAAGATTTGGATCACCGCCTGGCAATACATTCACATTGGAAAAAATCTCGGCTTGCCCATAAGGCGCGAGCCAATCAGCAAAAATTGAGATGATTGCATAGCTAATAATAATCAATATGCCCAACGCCGCGGTTACCGGCATTTGCCGAAATACTTTGCGGCTTCTCTCAGAGCCGACATGGCGACCAATGGAACGAAACAGATAGCCGGCAAGGCCAAGACCAATAATGCCATGGACTAGCCATTGAAAAAATATCAATTCTTTCACAAAATATAGCCACAGCATGTGATAAACGGTGACTGCGGCCAACACATATCCAAAGGAAGCGGCAAGGCTCATAGCGGTAAAACTGCCTTGTACCCGAGCAATTGGCAAAAGACGACCAATCGGACGCAATAAGATGCTGGCGGTGATTATTCCGCCAAGCCAAAAAACTATGTTTAAATTTTCCATCTTGCCGCCCCTATTTTGGAATCCGCAAACGCGGATTTGACAAAATGGCCATAATGTCAGCCAACAGATTAAGCATGATGTAGGCAGTGGCAAATACCATGCAACAAGCTTGGACTACAGGAATGTCCCTGATCTTTACACTATCAACGAATAGTTGGCCAATCCCCGGATAAACAAACACAACCTCTACCACGACAACACCGGTAATCAGATAAGCAAGGTTCAGTGCTATCACATTTATGATCGGCGCTAATGCGTTTGGCAAAGCATGAACAACGATCACCCGAAAGGGGCTAAGCCCTTTCAAACGCGCCATCTCGATATAGGGTGATGCAAGCAGGTTGATGATGGCGGCACGGGTCATCCGCATCATATGCGCTGTTACGACGAGGGTAAGTGTCAGGGCTGGCAAGAGGGTCTTTTGCAGCCGTTCAGCAAAACTCATTCCTTCAAAAATATTTGATAGTGACGGCAGGATGGGGTTTAGAACGGCAAGGGTCAAAATAAGGATGTAGGCAACAAAAAACTCTGGGCTGGAAATTGATGTCAGGGTGCTAACATTCGCAACACGGTCAAAGACTGAGTTTCGATAAAGTGCCGCCAGAATGCCGATGGTCAATGACAGGGGCACGGCGATGGCGGCAGTTACGCTTGCCAAAAAAATGGTATTGGTAAAACGTGGCACTAGTTGGGCCGCGACTGTCCCATAGTTTGAAGAGCTGCTTTCACCAACATATGCGCTGAAATTGGCTTGGGCAAAACTGGTGCCAAAATCTCCTCTGGCAGCATTAAGGAGCCAGTCGAAATAGCGTGTCACAATAGGCCTGTCCAGCCCAAGGTCGGACCTAATAGCTGCAACGGCTTCCGGTGTTGCAGCCTGACCTAATAGCGCCTGAGCAAAATCACCCGGCAGCATGTTTACCGCCAGGAAAATGATGATCGACACTAAGAATAATGTCAGAAAACCCAGTCCGAGGCGCTCTAGTATAATTGATAAAATACCCATGGATTTCCATGTTCGCCAAAATTGTTGGTGTTGCATTTCCCTGCTTGAATCAAAGCCAACTTAAAACCAAAAAGTATGGAGCAGTTTTGAAAAGCTCCACGCAGTCTCTGAAAACTGCGTGGAGTGTTGCTAAAATTAGCCGACTATCTTACGCAAACCACCAACGCTTTGATATGCGTGAGTTATCTAGCATCCATAAATTTCCCACTTTTGGTCCATGGGCAAGTTTTGTCGAAACCGCATCTAGGTAGTTCTGGTACATTGGAATAACAGTCCCACCTTCTTGAGAGCATAGCGACTGCATTTCAGTGTAAATCGTACGCCTTTTCTTAGTATCTAATTCAGAGCGTCCCTGTTTTAAGAGAGATTGAAATCTCTCATTTTCCCATCCGGCTTCATTCCATGGCTGTCCACTCTCATATGCGGTTTGGAACATCCAGTCTTCAGTAGCTCTGCCTGACCAATAGCTTGCGCACCATGGCTTTTTCATCCAGACATTTGACCAATAGCCATCAGCTGGTTCTTGAATGACATTAATGTTGATTCCACATTTTGCGGCTGAGTTAGAATAGAGCTGCCCCGCATCTGTTGCACCAGCGAATGCACCCTCTGAAACATGAAGATCAAGTTTCAGATTGCTCATCCCCGCTTTTTTCAGATAGTGCTTAGCCTTATCTGGATCATAGGAAGTTTGCGGAAGATCAGCGGCATAATATTGGTTAGCCGGGCCGATTGGATGATCATTGCCAACAGCTCCATGACCCAATAAAATTTTATCAACCATTTCTTGGCGGTTCACGGCATATTTGAGCGCCTTTCGCACATTTACATCTTTGAAAGGGTCCATCTTGCAAAGCATTGGGAAGACATTGTGCATGTTACCCGTAACTTCAATGATTTCGACATTTGGGTTAGCTTTCATCAATGGCACAGTTTTGAAATCAACGCGGTTCACCGCGTCAACTTGCCCAGTCATCATTGCGTTCATGCGTGCGGATGCGTCTGCAATCGCAATCGCTTCAACTTCGGCAAAATAACCAACCGTGTCCGCCCGATAATGGTCTTCAAACTTTTTCACCAATGTGCGAACACCTGGTTCAAATGAAACAACCTGATATGGGCCAGTGCCAATGCCTTTACTGATAGCTTCTGCGACCATGCCAGCTGGGAACATGCAAATATGATAGTCAGATACGAGGTAAGGGAAGTCAGCACTGCCAGACTTCAGCGTAAACTGAACTTGCGAGTCGCTCAGCTTTTTCATTTCTGCAACGGAAGCCACAATTGGCTTGGCTGCTGATTTAGCGCCTTCTGCAACATGCATTTGCATTGACTCAATAACATCATCAGCGCCAAAACTTTTACCGTTATGGAATTTTACACCTTTCCGTAAAGTGAAGGTCCAGATTTTCGCATCTGGAGTGGCGTCCCAGCTTTCAGCTAACTCACCTCTAAGGCTCCCGTCTGATGCCACCTCAGTAAGTGTTTCGAACACGCACCCTGCGCCCATGTTAATCATATAATTATCAGAATGGGTGCGGCTATCCCAGGTATCAGAAGTATTTGCACCGGCGAGGCCTAACCGAAGACGACCCCCATGTTTAGCGGCTGCCATGGCAGGCAAACCAATGGTTGACAGCAATCCTGCAGCTGCAGTTGTCTGCAGCATTGTTCTTCTCGATATACGAATCGTCATTTCAACATTCTCCCAAAATATCAATTATCTGGCAGCGAGCTGATTTCCAGGCTTTTCCATGTTTTTCCAGATGCCACCTTCTTCTTTTGCATAAAGTCTATCCAGAAAATAAGAGCTTTGACAAGCTTTTTGAAATTTTTGAAGCTATGAAGCTCAAAATCCAACTGTGTTTCTTATCCCACATATCATAGTTGCTTTTTTGAGAGTTTTTTATGCGGCTGCAAATTTGGGAACAAAACTCAATTATTGAGATTTGTTTTGGTTTAATCTTTATGCATAATATTTAATTAGATCATACTTTTTTAGACTACTCAGATAGTCCTCACGATTTATGTAGGCGCCTGCCATTTTTCGTTTACCTTGAAAAGCACCGCGGCCATGCAGAAGCCGCCAATTATCAAAAACAATCATTTCGCCAGGCCTCAATTGATGCCGCCATTGATATTCTGAGCTATTAAAAAGGCAGTCAAGATAGCGGATACCGGAATAGAGTTGAGTCATTTGCGGCTCAGCAAGCCGCGTCGTTGCTCGGTCATAATTGTTAAACGTTACCTGAACGATCCGCCCTTCACTGTCATGCCGAAAGATGGGTCGACTTGCCTGCAAATATGCGCCGTCACCCTTGTAGGTACCAGTAACCTCAATTTGGCCAAGTGCCGAATAGAGGATGGGATTATCTTGTTGAAGTTGTTGAGCCACTCTAAACCCATCAACTATGACAGACTCACCGCCAGTAGCGTTATATTCAAGACAAAGTAAAATTTGCAGGCCTGGCGCGTCTAAACTGTAAGTAGAGTCGGTATGCGGTCGTAATTCCTTGGGTGTGTAGGCGCTATCTGCCATCGTTTCATTCGCTTCAAACTCCCACAACCCACCAAAAATAGTCTCACGAATATAACCAATATTTTTAGCAACGCTGGCCACAGATGTTTTTTCGCATGGGCAGCTTTTCAAAAGTACAAATCCATAATCGGAAAGTTTACGCAAAACCTCAGTGGTGCCTGACCAAGTTAAAGCGCAGTCAAAATCAAAGGAAATAAGATCATTGGTTATGCTGCTCGCATCCCACAGCTTGGGCTGTGGCACATCAGTGACGGCTCGAGGGTGCAAGTAGGCTGCAAGAAACCCACTATCATAATCCACAAAATTATTTAGATCAGGCCATTTGATGCAAATTACTTGACCATTTTCTTTAAGTTTTACTTGATCTGGGGTGATCTCGGCGGGCACCATAGCGGTGAACAATTCACGTTGGTGACTTTGACTATCAAAGCTGATGGGATCTCGGGCGTTGTCTCGTAGCCAAAAATAAGAAAAAATAGAAGATTTTCCATTTTGCCAATTGATTCGCATAGAGTCAGAGCCAAGTCGATAAGCGCTAATTTTCATCGGTGCGTCCCTCTTGATAAAGATAATTACTGAAAACATTATTGAAATAACAAATCAATCTCAACAATGTCTCGCTAAACCGTCGATTGGTAAATCAGTTCGCGTGAGCTTAATGTTTGCAAACAATCGCAAATTGTAATCAGAAAACTGTGTCATTATTTCAGCCTATGATCTGGAGATGGCCAGCGATCACAATTTCACGTGCAATCATACCCAAGAACTAATTGTAGGGCCTTGAGTAAATCCTGCCCCCACAACCAATTCATTTATACGATTACAGCTAACTAGCCGTCTCGAATTTGAGGC
>CALFSV010000392.1 GCA_937916485.1 uncultured Paracoccaceae bacterium
ATAAGAGACCGGATAATAGTTACCGCTTCTTGTTGCGTGTCTTCATCAGAGAAAAGTTTAACTATTTGTTCAATTCGACGTTGCTATCGATGACCAATATTGGGATGATTATTGACTTTAACCGGCGGTGCAACTTGTTCCAATGAAGCGAGGATCTTTGCCTTTGAGATTTCTAGTTGAGCAAGTGTTTTACGAACTTTACCCATTGCGCCATAACCATTTGTAATAAAGTCTAGACATCGGTCAATAGACCGCCGATCCTTGATAAATTCATCTCATTTAACTTCTGTTTGCTGGTTTTTGTATTGGGTTCTCTGCTGGTGCAGTGGGTCATATTTGGCGACCAAACCCGCTATCATGACCGACAAATTCAGCCGCATCAATTGCGCCTGTCCTTATGTCCGGTCAATTGCAGCCCCAGCATCAGACCTGTCGATAACACTATCATCAAAGTGGAAATTGCCGCAATGGTTGGGTCGATATAGTCACGCAGCGCACTGAACATCTGTTTTGTCAGAGTTGAATTGCCGCCACCGGACAGGAAGATTGATATGATAACCTCGTCAAACGAAGTCAAGAACGCCAGCAACGCCGCTGTGAGAACGGAAAACTTCAATTGTGGAAGGGTGATCTCAAAAAAGGCCCGAAGCCGTGTAGATCCTAAGCTTTGCGCAACACGCTCCTGATTTAAATCATAGGTTCGCAGTGCCGACGTGATGATAATCATTACAATAGGCACCGATAAAACCGTATGCGCCAGAACAAGTCCAAAAATTGAATTCGCAATCCCGGCCTTGCCAAACACATAAAATGTTCCAATCGCAATAAGAATGACCGGCACAATCATCGGCGTCATTAATAGAAAAAACACCGCTTTGCCATAGCGGCTTCCCGACACAAATAGGCCGTAAGCCGCCATCGTGCCAAAGGGCGTTGCCACAAGCATGGTTAAAATCGCTACTTTTAACGATGTAATCGTGGCCTTTATCCAACGTGGCGTTTCCAGATATTCACCATACCAGCGCAACGACCACTTGCGCGGTGGAAACTCCAGATATTGCGAGTCAGAAAACGACATTGGAATGACGATCACCGTTGGCACCACCAACAAAAACATGATGAGTCCGGCAAGGCAATATAGCCATAAACGGTCACCATGGGTGATCTGGGTCTCGCTTGCGGCTGATTTTAACCAGCTCATATCAGTGCCTCCCAAACATCACCGAATCCAGCTTTAGGAATCGTGATGCCAGCAATAAAACGGCAAAGGTAGCGACCAGCAACACAACGCCAAGCGCGCTTGCCGCGCCCCAGTTAAACTGATCTTCAAGAATGGCGGTAATCTGCATTGACACCATGATCACCTTGCCGCCGCCAAGCACGGCTGGTGTCACATAAAAGCCAAGGCATAGGACAAACACAATCAGCGATCCTGCCACCACACCAGGCAAGGATAATGGCACAAATACCTGCCAGAATGTTTGCACCGGTGTTGCGCCTAAATTGGCCGCGGCTTGCAGGGTATTGCGATCGATGCGCTGCATGGCAGCATATAATGGCAACACCAGAAAGGGCAGCATGATATGCACCATGCCAATCAACGTGCCGTTTAGATTATGGGCAAGTTTGACCGGCGTATCCCATATGCCGAGATCAATCGCAAAATTATTGATCAGCCCATTTCGCTGTAGCATCACCAGCCAGGCATAGGTTCGCACCAAAAGCGATGTCCAGAATGGCAACAGCACGGTCAGCATGAATAAGCCAACATATTTACGCGGCATCTGCGACAGGAAATAGGCCAGCGGATAACCAATCAGAATACACAAGAACGTGGTGAGGAAACTGACGTTAAATGTTGTCTTAAACACCCGCATATAGGATTTATATTCAATCATCTTCTGATAATTGACCAAAGATAATTGGCCAGACCCATCCAGAAATGACAGGGAAAACAGCCAGCCAACCGGAACGATAATCACCAGCGCAACCACAATAATCGCGGGCATTGTCAACGCCAGCAAAATGGCTGATTCCTTGCGTTCTGCGGCGCGGAGCTGCTTTGCACCCAATGCGTTATCGCTGCGGCTGTTTTGGTCTGACATTACGCCGCCTCATCCGGAATTGTGATGATATCGTTTTTATCAATTGATAAGGTGAGCTGTTGCCCCTCAACCAGTGAATCAACATCATCACCAGCGCGTGTATTCATGCGCGCCGTTAATGTTAGATTATCAGCCATTTTTAGCATGACCAACGCGTTTTCACCTTGATAGACAAGCTCGGTGATGATGCCGTCAAAATAAAGTTTGCCGGCAAGGGGTTTTGCTTTCGGCGGCACCAAAGACAACCGTTCTGGCCGGACAACCAGCGAATATGTTTTTGCCGATTGACTGGTTGGCGCTGCGGCAATTTTTGTTCCCCGATAAACAAGCCCGCCCTTTGCATCGCGTTCAAGGGGGATGAATGAGGATTCGCCAATAAAGCTGGCAACGAAACTATTCGCAGGCGTGTTATAGATATCACGCGGCGTGCCAACCTGCGCGACTTCACCATCATTGATCACCGCAATGCGATCTGACATGGTGAGAGCTTCACGCTGGTCATGGGTTACATAGACGGTTGTTACGCCCAATTTGCGATGCAGCTGTTTCAGCTCTATTTGCATTTCCTCGCGCAGCTTTTTATCAAGCGCCGATAATGGCTCATCCATCAGCAGGATTTTCGGGCCAAAAACAAAGGCGCGCGCCAAGGCAACGCGCTGTCTTTGCCCGCCTGATAATTGATCAATATGGCGTTCGGCAAAATCTGATAATTGCACCGTCTTCAAGGCTTCCGTTACCTTCTCGTATTTTTCCTGCGCGGCTATTTTGCGAAGCTTTAACGGAAAGGCGACATTTTCAAAAACCGACATATGCGGGAATAATGCATAGCTTTGAAACACCATCCCGACTTCGCGCTTATGTGGCGGCATCAATGTTACATCTGTGTCACCAAAGCAAATGCGTCCGGAATCTGGCCGGTTAAATCCGGCGATTGCCATCAGCAATGTTGTTTTTCCAGAGCCAGATGGCCCCAACAATGTTAGGAACTCACCAGCTTTAACATCGATGCTGACAGAGCTCAGCGCAAAAACATTGCCATATGACTTGGTCAATTCAGTCACTGAAATTGACAGTGAGGCAGGCCTATCGAAAACCATGTTGGGACAACACCTATCTGATTTTAAATTTTGCTGAAATGATACGAAGGCAGGTGCCTTCGTATCATCAATTGATGGCGGCTATTCGCTTAACAGCTCCATATACATTTCGAGCGCTTTCTCACGGTAATTTGCATACCAATCAAGATCGACAGCCAGCATTTTTGACACATTTTTCGGATGTGATGGCAACGCCTCGAGAAGAGCCTTTGAGGCTGTTGTGACCTCATAAGCCTTTTTGTTGGTCGGGCCATAGGTAATGTGGAATGGCAGGTTAGCCTGATATTGCGCCTTGGATATTTCGCCAAGGAACTTCATCGCCATATCTTTATTTGGCGCGCCTTTTGGAATGCCGAAACCATCATAGTCACGAAGCGCCTGATTAAAGGTATAGCCGACTGTTGCACCATCTTTGCGGGCATTGTCAAAGCGGCCGTTCCAGCCGGTGATCATGTCGACTTCGCCATCTTTCATCAATTGCGCCTGCATTGCGCCCGATTTCCAATAGACAGAAATATGCGGCTTTAGCTCGCGAATTTTTGCAATGGCCTTTTCGATGCCACCGTCGCTTGCCAGAAATTCATATACTTTTTCTGGCGGCACACCCATTGCCATTACCGCAGGTTCCAAAACCCCATCAACATTATTCAGGCGAATGGCGCGGGTGCCCGGAAATTTCTTTACATCCCAAAAATCAGCCCAGGAATTTGGCGCACCAGCGGTTCCCGGCTCACCATATTTTGCCGTGTTCCACGCAAAGACCGTGGCAAACACGTCAGAGCCAATACAATAATCGGTATAGGTGTTTGGTAGGAAATTGGATACATCGACAACATTGAAATCAATTTTTTCCAGTGCGCCTTTCGCCGCCGCTGCCGCACATCCACCAGACCCGCTGACAACAAGATCCCATGTGACTGCGCCAGACTCGACTTGCAGCATAACCTTCGACATGCTGGCACCGGACTCGCGGTTAATTTCAATGCCTGAATTTTTCGAAGCATCGGTAAAAAGCGCTGCATCTTGCGCCTTGCCATATGACCCGCCCCAAGAGACGACCGTCACCGGATCGGCATGTGCGGACGTCACCGCGAACAACGACAAGGCTGCCGCACTGACGGCCCCCAAAATATTATGCGCCTTTGCTTGTCTTAAAAAATTGAAAACCATTTTTTCCTCCTTTTCGATTTTCTCTTTGCCAAAAGTTTTGCTCACACCAAGAATATTGCCTCATAATGCAACTTAGATTTCACCCTCAAAAAGCCCGGCCTTTTAACGAATCTCTTTGATGGTCTATGAGGCATTTTCAGCAAACCTCTCAGCCCCTTTATTTGCTGAATATTTGAACGCACGTTTCATTTGCCATCCATCGCACCAACGGTACCAGCCCACCATTGCGGGCAAGAACCACGGTTTGCCTGTGTAGAAAGGCCGCGTTGGAAACGCGATGTTATCTAAAGCCGTCTTGCCCTGCGGCAGTGCCAGCGTTTGTTGGCCAAGGCGCATGCCAAGATAACTCGCCATACCAACGCCAGAGCCACAATATCCCATGGCAAAATGCACCCCCTCATTTACCCCGATATGCATTAACTCATCAAAGCTATATGCCACCGTTCCGCACCATGAATGCGACACGCCATAGGGTTGTAATTCAGGAAAAATCCGGCACATATCCTGTTTTAATTTCGGCCCGCTAATGGCCGGATTGGTCTCGTTTGCCGATACCCGCCCCCCAAATAAGACCCGACTTCGGTCGGGTGATGGCCGGAAATAATAAACAATCTTACAGCTATCACTGATCGCTCTATTCGTCGGAAACAGCTTATCCATCAGCGGTTTCGGCAACGGGTCGGTCGCGATGATATAGCTGCCAATCGGGATAACACGGCGGCGCACCCACGGCATTAGGTCGCCGCTATAGCCATTCGTTGCAAGCACCAGTTTGCCAGTTTTGATCTGGCCCTTTGGCGTGGTGACAATATAGCCGGTTCCCGACTTTGTGATATTCACCGCCGGACAATGGCCGGTAACACGCACCCCCGCATCCAAAGCCGTTTGCAGAATACCGGCATAATATTTTGCCGGATGAAGCGACGCATGACGTTCAAAGACAAGGCCGCCGTAATAGATATCTGAGCCAAGTTCTTTATGCTGCTCATGGCGAGGGATTACGGTTATGGGTATATTTTCTTCATCACCCAACCGTGCCGCCTCGCGCACCAGCGTCTCAAAATGCTGAGGGGTATGGGCGGCGTGGAACCGGCCATTACGCATGAAATCACAGGCGATGCCATTATCCTTGATAAAGGTCTCAATCCAGTCAAGTGACGCATCACCCTCGGCGCGGATCGCGCGGGCACGGTCTGGGCCAAAACGTTTGGTCAATTCAGCAAGCGTTGGCTTTACACTGCTGCTGATCTGGCCGCCATTGCGCGTACTGCATCCCCAGCCCGGCGTTTGCGCCTCAAGGACTTGTGTGGTTTTGCCAGCCCTTGCCGTGACAATGGCAGCATGCATGCCGGTATAGCCCGACCCAACAATGACAACATCAGCATCAGTCATAATATCAGAACTGGTTGCTGGTAAGGGCGCACTATCTTCAGCCCAATAGGCGCCATGATCGGCAATCGGATCAGTCTGCTTTGACGATAAGTCTGAGCGCATTCACATACCCCACGAATATCACGATCGCATCAGTTAGGCTTGGACGCTATGACAGTAAAATTAACTACCTTGACTCAAAGCTAAAAAACAAATGAAATAAATACAACATAATTTGTATTATATAATTATTCGATTTGCTTATAGTAAATCTTTGCAAATTTATAGTTCTTGTAAGGGCATATTGATTATGCAGGTTAAGCAGCGTCACCTTGAAGTGTTTGAGGCCATTCTGGCAGCAGGGTCGATTTCCCGCGCCGCCTCTCAACTGAATATCAGCCAACCCGCCGTCAGTATTGCGCTGGCTAATCTTGAGGAATTATGTAGGTTCAAACTTTTCAAACGTGATCGCGGTTTTTTTGCCCCAACGCGCGAAGCTTTGCTTTTACAAGATGAAATAGCGCAGGGACTACTGGCATTGACGCGGGTATCGCAAAGGGTATCTGAAATTCACGCCGGAACAACCGGCAGCATCCGCATTGCCACCAATGGCGCCATGGCAGTGCATTTTTTACCGCCATTGATAGCCGCCTATCATCGCGAGCATAGTGATGTCAGCATTGATATCATTGTCCGCAGTTCGCGTCAGGTCGCCGATTGGGTGAGTAGACGCCAAATTGATATTGGCCTTATTGACACGCCGGTGCCCGTCGCCGGATTGAACGCCGAATTATATAATCTGGAATGTGTCTGCGTGATGCATGAGAATGATCCCCTCGCTAAAAAACAGGTGATAACACCGGCTGATTTGGCCAGGCGGTCGGTTGTGTCAATCACTGGTCAGCACATGGTTGACCGCCAATTGGACATGCTGTTGTCCGAGGCCAATGTGACTGTCGAGCGGCATTTATCAAGTTATTTTTTTGCCATTGCCCGCAACATAATCGCCGCGGGAACAGCGCTTGCGATTATCGATCCAACCAATGGTATGGCCACGGTAAATGACGGCGTTATCTGGCGCAAATTTGCCCCACGCATCACCCATGAATTAGCCATTATCACGCCAGATGGCCAACCTATGGGACAGACGGCGGCTGGTCTTTATCAACTGATCACCACCTCGTTGCAAAAACTGATCGTTTGACTTGAAAGGATGATCAAAATGACTAGCGCCGTCGCCACGCTACTTGCATCAATGGCCGAAAAATTACAAAGGTCAGATCTTGCAATCTGTCAAACCCTGTCAAATGCGCTGGACGCTGGCGGGCGCAATAACCTGCATATCCCGCCCCTGTCACCCCAACATGCAAAAAAAAGCCTTGATTACATTGCGCGGGCTTGCCCAGATAGCAGCAGTTGCAATATCCTTATGATACAGCAATGTGCCAGCTATCTGAGTTGGCGCCAACCTGGCTTTGGACATGTTCCACAAGCGGTTGCCAAACATCTGGCGGTTTGTGAAATTATCGGGCCAACAGGCCAGATCACCCATGACAGTATACGCGCAGGGTTATTCTTTCAGGATGCTGATATTCTATATCCCCGTCATAGCCATGCTGCCGAGGAGATTTATCTGCCGCTATCGGGTTTTGCGGCGTGGCAAGCCAGTGATGATGATTGGCGGCTACAGGCACCGGGTGATATAATCCACCATTTGCCATTTCAGCCACATGCCATCAACACCAAGCAATTACCGCTGCTGGCGTTTTGGGGGTGGGCTGGTGATATCGGCGCAGACAGCTATCGGATTTAACATGATTTATGACTTGGCAAAAAACAGCTTTGTCGCGCAGATGGCGGCACCAGGCCCGAAAAGGCAAAAGTGCAGGGATCAACAACAGCCCTACCGCTTTGCAAGGGTGGATATGCGCCAGGTGGTGACCAGCCTATGAATGAATTTGATTACATCATCATCGGGGCGGGTTCAGCTGGGGCGGCACTGGCTGCACGGCTCAGCGAGACCAGCCATATCCGCGTGCTGTTACTCGAAGCGGGGCCGCGCGGAAACCACCCGTATCTGCATATCCCCATCGGTTATGGCAAGGTGTTTTACGACAAGCGTTTTAATTGGAAATATCACACCGCTGCCGAACCAAACCTGAATGACCGTTCAATTTACTGGCCTCGCGGTAAGGTTTTGGGCGGATCATCGGCAATTAACGCCATGGTCTATGTGCGTGGTCACCAGCAGGATTATGCCGAATGGAATGCGGTGGCGCCCGGCTGGAGCTGGGCTGATGTCGAACCGCTGTTTCGCCGCATCGAACAATGGCAGGGACCAGAAAGGCCTGAAAGAGGAAGCGATGGACCTGTTGGTGTCACCGATGTCAGCGCCAATATTCACCCCATCACAAAGGCGTATCTCAGGGCTGCCAAAGAGGCCGGTATCCCCCTTAATGACGATTACAATATTGATTCAATGAATGGCGCGGCGACGTTTCAGATCACCACCAAAAATGGGCTGCGCGCCTCCACGGCTAATGCCTATCTCAAGCCAGCGGCAAAGCGGCAGACCCTCACCATCGCCACTGACGCGTTGGTGACGCGCATCCGTTTTGATGGCCGCGTTGCAACCGGGGTGGATTATATCAGTGGCGACAAAACACGTATTGCTACAGCGACCAAAGAAATCATTCTATGCGGTGGTGCGATTAACAGCCCGCAATTGTTGCAGCTTTCTGGTATTGGCCCTGCTCCATTGCTTAGAAAAATGGGGATTGAGGTGATAATGGATCAGCCCCATGTCGGCCGTAACCTGATTGATCATTTGGGCTTTGAACTGACCTACCGCGCAATGGTGCCAACGTTAAATCAACTATTGCGTCCCCTTTGGGGCAAGGCATGGGTTGGTTTACAATTTCTGCTGGGACGCAAGGGCCCGCTTTCGATGAGCCTCAATCAGGCTGGCGGCTTTGTCCGGCTTGATCAAGGTGAAGGTCCACCGGATTTACAGTTGTATTTTAATCCGATGAGCTACCGAACAGCGCCGGTTGGTACAAGGCCTCTGATGAGTCCTGATCCATTCCCCGCTTACCGCATCGGCTTCAACCCCTGCAAGCCTGAAAGTCGGGGGTTTCTTGAAATCCTGTCGCCTGACCCAACCATTCCACCGCATTTGCAAGGCAATTATCTTACCACTGAAAAAGACCGCCAGATGATGATTGCAGGCACTAATTTTGTTAGGAAAATCACCAGCATGCCTAGCTTGGCGGCGATGACCGATTGTGAAATCTTTCCTGGCAAAGACCACCAGAGTGATAATGATATTCTTGCCGCTGTCCGGGCGGCTAGCTGGACGGTTTTTCACCAATGCAGCACATGCCGAATGGGCAGCGACGCCGCTACATCTGTCGTGGATCACCGGTTAAAGGTTCATGGGCTGATGAATTTGCGCATCGCCGATGCGTCAATCTTTCCAACCATCCCATCAGGAAACACCAACGCTCCCGCCATCATGGTTGGGGAAATGGCGGCGAAATTCATTAAGGAAGACATCGAGAAAGCAAGAGCAAAATGAAACTCAAATCAATAGAAACCTTCTGTACCCAATATATCGGCTTTGTGCGCGTTACCGCCGAAGATGGCTATCAGGGCTGGGGTCAAGTTTCGACCTATAATAGTGATATTACCTGTCAGGTGCTGCACCGGCAAGTTGCCCCGTGGGTAGTGGGCAAAGACATCACGGACCTGGATGATCTGCTTGATTTTATTACTGAGCGCGAACATAAATTTCCCGGATCATATCTGCGGCGTGCCATGGCGGGCATTGACACTGCGATCTGGGATCTGCGTGGCAAGGTCGCTGGCAAGCCAGTTGCGTCCTTACTTGGCGGGTCACCGGGCAGCGTCCGTGCCTACGCAAGCTCGATGAAGCGCGATATAACGCCAGCAGCTGAGGCAGAACGGCTTAAGGCCCTAAGAGATAGATATGGCTTTAATGCATTCAAGGTGCGGGCTGGCGCAGAAGTTGGCCGCAATAAAGATGAATGGCCTGGCAGAACAGAAGAAATCATCCCTACCATGCGGCGCGAATTGGGCGACAAGGTTGATATGCTGATTGATGCCAATAGCTGCTATACGCCGCAACGTGCCATCGAAGTTGGTCGTATGCTGGAAGATCATGGCTATTGTCATTACGAAGAACCATGCCCGTACTGGGAGTTAGACCAGACAAAACAAGTCAACGAAGCATTGACAATTGATGTCACAGGTGGCGAGCAGGATTGTGAACTACCAGTCTGGAAAAACATGATTGATCAGCAGGTCGTTAATATTGTTCAACCTGACATTCTCTATCTTGGTGGCATCTGTCGGACTTTGCGCGTGTGCCGCATGGCCGCGGCTTCAAACCTACCTGTTACGCCGCATTGCGCCAACCTTTCAATGGTAACGCTTTTCACTATGCATCTGTTGCGCGCTATTCCAAATGCTGGAAAGTATGTGGAATTTTCCATTGAAGGGGCTGACTATTATCCCTGGCAGGAGGGGATTTTTGTTAAATCACCATATGATATCGACAATGGGCATGTTGCGGTAACCGATGAACCTGGATGGGGAATAGAAATTCATCCAGAATGGTTGGCGCGTTCTCAATATCAAATCACCCAGAGTTAAAATGACTAGGTGACAATTTGGAGGAATTAAAATGAAAGCGGTGCTTGGCTGGAATGATTTAACCCAGCTGGTTAAAAATAAGCAGGTTGATACCGTGCTCGCTTGTCTTGTAGATATGCAAGGACGCTTGATGGGTAAGCGATTTCATGCCCAGCATTTTATCGAAACAGCATGGGAAGAAACGCATTGCTGTAACTATCTGCTGGCTACTGATCTAGAAATGGCTACCCCTGATGGATATCAGACTACGTCATGGGAAAAAGGTTATGGCGATTATGTCATGAAGCCTATCCTTTCAACTTTACGCCCTGTGCCATGGTTGGAAGGAACAGTTATGATCCTTTGTGATGTTTTGGATCATCATAGCTATTCGCCCGTTTCACATTCGCCAAGGGCTGTTTTACAAGCCCAAATCGAACGTCTTCAAGAAATGGGATTGACTGCCATGATGGCAACTGAGCTTGAGTTTTTTTTATTTAAGAAAAGTTATGAAGATGCACAGGCGGACGGCTTTCGTGATTTAGAACCAATCTCTGGGTATAATGAAGATTATCATATTTTTCAGACGACCAAGGAAGAACATATCATGCGGCCAATCCGCAATCACCTTTATACAGCAGGTATTCCTGTTGAGAATTCAAAGGGTGAAGCCGAAGCTGGGCAGGAAGAAATCAATATCAAATATGCACCGGCTATGCTGACATCTGACTACCATACCATTGCCAAGCATGGGATTAAAGAAATGGCCTGGCAGCAAGGGCACGCGGCAAGCTTTTTAGCAAAATGGAATCATAATCGTGTGGGTTCATCTAGCCATATTCATCAGTCCCTCTGGCGAGATGGCAAAAATGCTTTTCACGACTCAAGCGATGCTCTTGGCATGTCCAGTTTGATGAAAAATTATATGGCCGGATTACTTAAATATGCGCCCGACTGTACATATTTCCTTGCCCCATACATCAATAGCTATAAGCGTTTTGTCAAAGGGTCATTTGCGCCAACTCGTGCGATCTGGTCAATAGATAATCGCACTGCTGGTTTCAGGCTATGCGGCGAGGGTACGCAGGCTATCCGTGTGGAATGCCGAATTGGTGGATCAGATCTTAACCCTTATTTAGCATTAGCTGCGCAAATCGCTGCTGGAATAGCCGGCATTGAAGAATCTTTGGATTTACCATCAGCAGCCAAAGGTGACATTTATCAGGGTGATACAGGCCTTGTCCCTGATAGTCTGGATAAAGCCAGAACACATATGATGACATCTGATATGTTGCGAACGGCTATAGGTGATGAGGTTATTGAACATTACGCACGTTGTGCCGAGTGGGAGATTGAGGAATTTAGCCGCATTGTTACGGATTGGGAAGTTGCCCGAGGATTTGAAAAAGCCTGATTATTTTTTGAGGATATCATGTCTAAAGAACTCATCTGCCTGTCTCCGATTGATGGAACAGTTTATGCCACACGCGAGGCTTCATCACTTGAAGCGGCACGAGAAAAGATTGCAATAATGCGTCATGCTCAGATCAAATGGGCAAACCGCCCATTAGATGAACGCATTACTCTGGTGCTTTCAGGAGTTGGGTTTCTAGGGAGCATGCAAGAGGAAATAGTGCCGGAACTGGCTTGGATGATGGGCAGACCTATTCGTTATGGCGGTGAGTTTGGTGGCGTCAATGAAAGAGCCACATATATGGCGGAGATTGCAAAATCTGCGCTTGCAAATGTCCAAGCTGGCGACGATGAGACTTTTAAACGCTTCATTAAACGTGACCCTCATGGAGTTGTTTTTGTTATTGCTCCATGGAACTATCCGTACCTGACGGCGATCAACACCATTGCCCCGGCTTTAATTGCTGGAAATTCGGTTGTTCTGAAGCATGCGACACAGACACTGCTGGCTGGTGAGCGTATGGCAAAAGCGTTTCATCAGGCAGGTATTCCTAGTGATGTATTCATGAATATATTTCTCGATCATGATACGAGCACCTGCTTAATTAAAGAACGTAATTTTGATTTCATCAATTTCACGGGCTCCGTTGAAGCAGGGCGTGCCATTGAGATAGCCGCGGCAGGGAGTTTTGTTGGTGTAAGCACTGAGCTTGGTGGCAAGGACCCTGCCTATATTATGGATGATGCCAATATTGATGTTGCGGTTGATGGGCTGATGGATGGGGCGATGTTCAATTCTGGTCAATGCTGTTGTGGTATTGAGCGAATTTATGTTCACCAAAGTTATTACGACGCCTTTGTTGATAAATCCATTACATGGGTCAATCAGCTCAAACTTGGTAATCCGCTTGATCCGGATACGACTATGGGCCCTATGGCACATGCTAGATTTGCAGCCACTGTTCGCAACCAAATTAATGATGCAATTGGTAAAGGTGCAACAGCCCATATTGACCGGTTTGCTGCAGATGATGATAACGCCTATCTAACCCCACAAATTTTGACAGGGGTCAATCATGACATGAAAGTGATGCGAGAGGAAAGCTTTGGCCCAGTGGTTGGCATCATGCCTGTTAAGGATGATGAAGAAGCTATACGTTTGATGAACGATTCTGATTATGGATTAACAGCAAGCCTTTGGACAAAAAACAAAGACCGCGCTGAGAAGATTGGCGAGAGACTAGAAACAGGAACGGTTTTCATGAACAGAGCTGATTATCTTGATCCAGCCCTTTGCTGGACAGGGTGTAAGAATACTGGTCGTGGCGGTAGTCTTTCTTTAATTGGATACCATAATCTGACTAGGCCAAAATCATTTCATTTGAAAGAGGCATAGAAAAATGATTCTTAATGCAAATTGGGCTTATCCCACCTCTATAAAATTTGGCGCTGGGCGCATTAAAGAAATTGCTGAAGCCTGCAGGGCAGTTGGGATGAAAAACCCTCTTTTCGTTACGGATCGAGGATTAGCCACTACAGATATTGCCCAAAAAACCTTGGATTTGCTTGAAGCCGACAGTTTAGGGCGTGCCGTTTTTGCAGACGTCGATCCAAACCCAAATGAGAAAAATGCTGCCGCAGGAGTGAAAGCTTTTAAAGAAGGAGGGCATGATGGGGTTGTTGCCTTTGGTGGCGGTTCAGGTCTGGATTTAGGAAAATTAGTAGCATTCCTAGCGGGTCAAACTCGACCTTTATGGGATTTTGAAGATATAGGCGACTGGTGGATGCGCGCTGATGCTGAGGCGATTGCCCCTATTGTAGCTGTTCCAACAACAGCAGGAACAGGCTCCGAAGTTGGCCGAGCATCGGTAATCACAAACTCGGTTACAAAAGAAAAAAAGATCATATTCCACCCGAAATTTTTACCCAGTATTGTTATTTGCGATCCCGAGTTGACGGTTAGCATGCCGCCATTCATTACAGCTGGAACAGGGCTTGATGCCTTTGCTCATTGTGTTGAAGCTTATTGTTCGCCTCATTATCATCCGATGTCCCAAGGCATTGCACTCGAAGGAATGCGATTGGTTAAAACCTATCTACCTCAAGCCTATGCTGATGGCAGTGATATTGAGGCTCGGGCACAAATGATGTCAGCCGCTGCCATGGGTGCCACTGCATTTCAAAAAGGGCTAGGCGCTATCCATGCGCTTTCGCATCCGATTGGTGCGATATATGATACCCATCATGGCACAACCAATGCTGTTTGCATGCCTGCTGTCCTTCAATTTAATAAGAGCTCGGTAAATGAGAAATTAGCCAGCGCTGCAAACTATCTTAATATTTTGGGGGGATTTGAGGGGTTTTGTGATTTTGTCGACAAACTTAATGCATCCCTTGATATTCCCAAATCCTTAACTGAACTGGGAATAAAGAATATGGATATTGAAAGGGTTGTTGATGGAGCAATAAGTGATCCTAGTGCAGTCGGTAACCCTATAAAATTAACGCGAGAAAACATAAGAGAACTATTATTATCCTGCTGTTAGGTAATCATTAGCAAATGATCAAGGCAGTCGCAAAATTATGTTTGATCACTGAGTTAGTTGAGCAAACAAGAAGTCACCTCATACTTACAAAATCCAAGAGGAAATAACGGAGGTTGCGCGCCCATGCAACAACTTTACACCCACTTCCCAATTGTAGGGTCTTGAGTAAATCCTGCCCCCGCAACCAAA
>CALFSV010000393.1 GCA_937916485.1 uncultured Paracoccaceae bacterium
AAAATAGGCATCAAACCCGTTGTCAGCAGCGCCTTTGATATCCGTTGCCAACCCATCACCGATGGCCAGCAATCTGCTTTTCGGGATATCTCGACCCGTCAAGGAAGCTGCTCGTCTCAACGCCTCTTCATAAATTGCCGGTTCCGGCTTTCCTGCAAAGCTCACTTTGCCACCCAGATGTGCATAGCGCTGTGCGATAGAGCCTGCACAGATCACCATGCGGTTGCCGCTTCGCACAACTAAATCGGGATTTGCGCAAATCATCTCGACGGCGTTTTCGTGCATTTGCTCAAGAAGGTCGTGGTAGATATCAGTAGTCTCAATCGTGTCGTCCAGCGGACCGGTCAGCAGGCATAGCTTGGCGTCTGAGTGATCGACAATCGGGTTCGTCAGGCCCTCCAGAATGGAGTTATCCCGCTCCGGACCAAAGTGGAACAACGGCGCGTCGGGTTGTTTCGCAATCAACTGCGCGGTGACGTCGCCAGATGTAATAATGCTATCGAACGATTCAGGTGGAACACCAAGACGCGCCAACTGAGGGTAGATATCTTTGGAAAGGCGCGGCGCATTGGTGATCAGAATGACAAACCGACCAAAGGCACGGGCCCTGCACAACGCATCGACGGCATCGCTGAACGCGGCATCCCCGTTATGAAGCACTCCCCATATGTCACAGAGCAGGCCATCGTAGCGATCAAGGAGTTCACTCAACGGAGCAATTCGGGCAGACGGGCGCAATAGGGGGCTGATGTGATCCATGGATAAGATGGGGTAGGTTTCAGCAGGTCTCTGGTCAAGCGGAACCTTGGAGTTGGGAAGTTCTCGGTATTCATATCATCGGGTATAGTGCATCTATTCCTTGCTATCTGATTGGTTTGTCCATATAGCTTGATTCTCAGGCGCTCTATCAAATCGCCGACACGTTCTTCTAAGGTCAATCGTAGCAGATCAGGATATCTGAAACTGCAGCTGGATGTTTCCGGTCAAAACCCAACGCCACCCAAAAAGTTGTGCGTTGGCCGCCCCTTGCGACCTTCGATTTTGCTCTACTACTGTTCTGAGGCTGTTTTACAGCACATGAGGCCCGCCTGATCCGCACGTATTGCCGGGATCAGGTGTCTTTTGCTTATTTTGCGAATTATTTCTGCAAACGTTCAATTTCCGGACGATTTATCAACAGCACCCCCGTAGGTGCTGCGCTTTCGAACTCGATTTGTGCCCTCTCGATGTCTCCGGCCGACCCTCGGGCGCGGACGTATTATGGGCGTGACTGCCTCATGGCTCCGATCATGTGGCGGTTGGAGCATGACCAAATGTTAGACAAGTATCTGCTTTTCACCCCGGGCCCTGTGAACGTGGCCGAAACCCTGCGCGCGGCCATCTGCAAACAGGACATCTGCCACCGCGAACCTGATTTTGATGCGCTACTGGGCAGTATCGAACACAAACTGCTCTCGCTGTTTCAGATCAGAAACCGCGCGCGATACCGTGCTGTAGTGATCACCGGTTCCGGCACTGCAGCAAACGAGGCGATCCTGTCTTCTGTGGTTGGCAAAGGCGCGATCCTGATCCTATCGAATGGCGAATTTGGCGGGCGACTGCACAAGACATCGTGCATCCACAACAAGCACACCCATCTGATTGAAATACCTTGGGGTACACCGTTCGATCCAATCCAAATTGCCGCGTATCTGACGGCCCATAAGATCGATGTAGTGGCGATGGTCCATCACGAGACGTGTTCGGGGATGCTGAACCCGTTGGCAGAAATCGGTGCCTTGGCCAAAGCGGCTGGGGCCTTGTTTGTGGTCGATGGTGTCAGTTCTGTGGGTGCAGAGGTGATCGACATGGAGGCGTGCCATATCGCATTTGTGTCCAGTTCCAGTTCCAAGGCCATCGGTTCTTATCCCGGCTTGTCCTTTGTTGTGGGACGGAAAAAGCACTTCAAACGGCTGAAGCACCATGCGGCGAAGACGACGTACCTTAACCTCGCTACATTTTACGCCTTTCTGAAACATCACAGCCAGACACCGAATACACCCGCTGTGCCGCTGTTCTTTGCTCTGGATCAGGCGCTGAAAGATATCCTGCGGGAAGGTGTGATCAAACGCTATGCGCGCATCAAGGCCCGTGCGGATCTGCTGCGTGAAGGCATGCGCAGGCTGAACCTCGACTTCTTGATCGACGAGGCGGACATGTGTTCGATCCTGACTACGGTGCGGGTGCCGCCATCGATTTCCGTGCGTGATCTACGCGACCGGCTGCGGGAGAAATCGATCATCATCTACGAAGGTAAAGGGTGCTTTGCGGGCAAGGTCTTTCAGGTGGGCAATATCGGTGAGCTGTCCGACTACGACATCCGGTTTTTCCTTGCCGCTCTCAAAGACGTGTTGCTGACGTTGCAGGCTGAGGCCGCTGAACTTGTCGCCCCCGTCCGGCCAAAAGCGGCAACCTTGGTCATGTTGCCTACGCCAGATCGCCAGCAAGCGAAGGTGGTGTCATGACAGGTAAGCTGACACAGCTTTGGGCCACCAAGACCAAAGACGATGAATGGTGGTCGTCGTTTGTCACGGCACCGCTGGGCATCCTTGCCAACTACGCTGCCGTAGAGGTGCCGTGGATCACGCCGAACCGGATCACGGCGGCTTCATTCTTGGTGGCTGTGGTGGCGAGCATCGGAGTTCTTGTTGGGGGCACGGAATGTTTCATCGCGGCGGCAGTTCTGATCCACCTCAGTCACATCCTTGATTGTATGGACGGTCAAATGGCGCGGTATCGCGGCGTTTCCTCACCCGAAGGCAGTTACTATGACCGCCTGACCGATCAGGTGCAGGTCACCCTTTGGTTTGGGGCCGCTGGTTACGCCGCGTATGCTCAAACAGCCAGCGTGGTTCCCATCTTCCTCGCTATGATCGGCATCGCGTTCTACGGGTTGCGCGGATACGCCAAATACGTGGCCCTTGAGATCGAAACGGCCAGTGATCCAAATTATCCCAACGATATGGCGCGTTTGAAACAGGTGGAAACAGCAGCGGGCTTGGGTTTTGGCCTGCGCGCTAACTGGACGTGGTTTCTCAGGGAGCAGCGCAAAGTTTTCGCATTCGATGAGGGTGTGTTCATCTTCATGCTCTCTGCCGCCCTCGTCTTTGACCAACTCATCCCGATGCTTTGGGTTTTTGCGGCCAGCCAACTGTTCTGGGGCACCTACAAGTCTTGGCTCAGAGGCAAGAATATTGGCGAGAACCAAAAACGGCCCCTCCCAAAGTAGTACCTCTCATTCCGCCTCAAATAGGAAACAACGATATGAAAAACGAAATCAATCGCCCGCCCATGGCCGTTATTCTGGCCGCAGGTATCGGCTCGCGGCTCAGCCCGCTGACCGACAACTGCCCAAAGAGCCTGTTGTCAGTTGGTGGGTCTGTCATTCTGGAAAGGATGATCCGCAATTGTCTGAGTTGCGGCATGTCCCAGTTCGTGTTGGTGTTGGGTCATAGGGCAGAGGAGATCAAGCAATTCGTCGACAAAACCTTTCGCGGCATCCGCGTGACCTATGTGATCAACGACCGCTACCGCGATACAAACACGGGTTATTCCCTGATGCTTGCCGCACCCGCCATTGGCACGTCCGAGTTTATCAAATTCGATGCAGACGTCGTGTTTGACGTGAAAATTTTGCGCCAACTTGTCGATAGCGACCATGCAAACGTCTTGTGCATTGATCAAAATATAGCCCTTGAAGACGAAGAGGTTAAGGTCATCACAGATGACCATATGCAGGTGCTTGAAGTTGGCAAGTCCGTTGATCCCAAGCTGGCACTTGGCGAGTCCATTGGGATCGAGAAAATCAGCGCCAAAACGGGTTCCCTGCTTTTTGCGGAACTCGACGAGATGATGGAAAACAGAGAGCATTTTCAGGAGTATTACGAGGCCGCTTATGCGCGGCTTGTGGTGCAAGGGACGGTCTTTCGTGCACTTGATATCACCGGAGTGAATTGGACCGAGATTGATACCGCGACAGATTATGCTGCGGCAAACGCGATGTTTGGAACGCCGATCTCGACCATTTCACGTGGGCAACAAAAAGCGATAGACGAGGCCGCCGAAAAGGCAGGCACGTCTGCGTAGCCCTCACCAGTCAACACCATCCTGCGCCATGTATGGGCAATGGGTGGACGACCGCAGTCAAGCCGCTGCCATTCCGGCACCGGATCGCTGCA
>CALFSV010000394.1 GCA_937916485.1 uncultured Paracoccaceae bacterium
CACCCTCAAACCGGCTACAATGGAGGATTAGACTGAGCCAGGAATGTTCTGTTGAAAAGAGTGCTGACCGTCAGGCATGCACCTCTTCGAAGGCGGCGATAACGCCGCGCAATTCAGCAAGGCCACGTAGTCTGCCAATTAACGGATAACCAGGCATCATAGGACGTTCGAGATCCGATGCGAGTGCTTGTCCGTGGTCGGGCCGCATAGGGATGATGCAGTCTTCGCGCCCTTCCGCTTTACGCCTAATCTGTTCATGTAGGAGCGCATGTACCGTCGCGACCATATTTGTATCGCCGTTGAGGTGTTCTGCTTCATGAAAGCTATGACGTTCACCATCGGACGGCCCATCGCGCTTCGTGTTGCGAAGATGGGCAAAATGGATACGTGGTCCAAGCTCTTTGATAAAAGATACGGGATCAAAGCTTGTAGCTACACCAAGTGATCCTGTGCAGAATGTGATGCCACTTGCTTCGCTATCAACTGCCGACATGACATATCGATAGTCTGCTTGGCTCGACATCACCCTTGGAAGTCCCATGATCGGAAACGGCGGATCGTCTGGGTGGCAGCACAGCTTCAATCCAAGCGCCTCGGCCGTTGGAACAACTTCGGATAGAAAGTCGACAAGGTTTGATCTCAACTGATCCGCTGGCGTACTTTGATAAATAGCAAGGTGGCTACGGACCTCACCTAGCGTCCAATTGTCATTCGCACCGGGCAAACCAGCAACGATGTTTTGGACCAGTTGAGTCTTTCCGGTATCGGGCAATGACGCAGTTCGTTCACGAGCCTGTTCGACAATAGCATCTGAGTAGTCAGCAGCAGCAGCGACGCGTTCAAGAATGAAGCAATCAAATCCGATAAAATCGATAAGGTCGAAGCTCATGGTCGTTCCGCCATGATCAAGGCGCGTAGCAAGCTCAGTGCGAGTCCAGTCCAGAACGGGCATAAAGTTATAGCAGACCGTGTGAATGCCACATTCTGCCAAGTTCTTCAGGCTTTGTCGGTAAGCATCAAGATGTTCGCGGTATGGCCCAGATTGGGATTTGATGGCTTCCGAAACTGGCAGGCTTTCGACCACATCCCAAGAAACCCCAGTTGGTTGCCCGTCCTTAATCGACACTTCGTCTTGGCGTTTGCGAATTTCGGCAATCGACCAAACATCCCCTGTCGGAATGTGGTGAAGCGCCGATACGATACCTTCAGCACCTGCTTGGCGTATCTCTTGAATAGATATTGCGTCAGCCGCCCCGAACCATCTCCAAGTCTGTTTCATAGATCTCTACCTCAACCTTCTTCCGCTCGGAGCGTCAGTTCAGTTGCAGTATCGAACATATGCATTTCATTCAGTGGGCCACTGACACTGATTTTCTCGCCGTGGTTAACCGTGGTCTGACCGGGGCTGTGGATCGTGATTGATGTGCCGTCGGTGAGAGCACCATACAAATAGGACTCGCCACCAAGCTGCTCAACGCTGCGCACTTCCATTGTCATCGATCCAGCATCATCAGGTTGTAGTGCATTCGGTCGAATGCCCAACGTCACCTCTTGGCCGGCTTCATGCATGAAGCCATCGCTTGGGATGGCGATCGTCTCACCGGTCGCAAGGGCTAATTTCGTGCGGTCCGATGCATCCACCCTGCCCTTCATAAAGTTCATCTTTGGCGATCCAATGAAGCCGGCGACAAACAGGTTGGCAGGCCGATTGTACAGCTCGAGCGGTGGTCCAAATTGTTCCAACTCGCCCAGGCGAAGTACAGCGATCTTGTCGGCCATGGTCATGGCTTCTACTTGGTCGTGGGTCACATAGATCATCGTGTTGCCAAGCCGCTTGTGCAAAGCGCCGATCTCTCCGCGCATCTCGACCCGAAGTTCAGCATCTAGGTTGGACAGCGGTTCATCAAAGAGGAAAACACGAGGCTCGCGTACAACCGCACGTCCAATGGCGACACGTTGCCTCTGGCCACCCGAAAGGTCTTTTGGTCGTCGATCCAGCAGCTCGTTTATCTGCAGCATGCTGGAGACATCATCGACTTTTGACACGATCTCAGCCTTGGGCGTGTTGTCGTTCTCAAGACCAAACGAAAGATTTTGGCGCACCGACATATGCGGATAGAGAGCGTATGACTGAAACACCATTGCGAGGCCCCTGTCAGCCGGGGCAACGTCATTGACCACCTCACTGTCGATCACCACATCACCGCCGGTGATTGGCTCAAGACCAGAGATCATCCGCAACAAAGTTGACTTGCCGCAACCCGAAGGGCCCACGAAGACGCAAAACTCTCCATGCGCAATCTCAAGATCGATACCCTTAATAACCTCGGCATCACCGTAGGATTTTCGAACGTCTCTTAGGCCAATACCCGCCATACCGACATCTCCTTATTTTTCATTTTTACTTGCCACCAGTAGAGGCAATGCCAGTTGCGATGTACTTCTGCAGGAACATAAACACGAAGGTGATCGGCAACAGCGTCAAGACGGTCATGGCCAGCAAATTGCTCCATTTTGTCGTCATCTCACCCTGGAAGGAGTTCAACGCAATCTGCAAAGTGAAGTTCTGGTTTTCTGACAACACGATGAGCGGCCAGAGGAAATCATTCCAACGCCATATCACGGACAGGATCGCAAGCACGGCAATGGCCGGTGCAGACAACGGCAGAATAATGCGCCAGAAAATCTTCCACTCAGACGCCTTATCCATTCGCGCCGCATCAAGGATCTCGTCCGGAATAGTCAGCATGTACTGCCGTAGCAGAAACACGCCCGTTGGTGTCGCAGCACCAGGAATGATCACGCCCCAAAGACTGTTCAACATCCCAAGCTCTTTGGTCACGATGAACAACGGAACAAGCACGACAGTCTGCGGGATCATCAGTGAACCAACAACAATGATAAGCATGACATTGCGACCCTTGAACTGATATTTCGACAAACCAAACGCAGCCATCGAGTTGACCAGCAAGGTGATGGCTGTCGCCACGACCGTAATGAACGCAGAGTTCCAGAAATATTTCAGAAATGAGAACTGCTCGAACAGCTCTGTATAGTTTTCGGTCGCGAGACCAACACTCTCGATGGCTTGGCGATCGTCAATATCGACCTTAAGCCGCTCGCCCGGCTCGTCTGGGTCAACCATCTGTGAAATCAAACCGACGCGCCGTATCTGTGCAAGTCGACGCCCTTCGAACTCGCCGGAGACAATATCATAGACCGCAAGCGGCTCATCATATCCATCAACCATAACCGTTTGTTGCACATAGGGCAGGAAGCGCGGTGGAAAGCGTTGAATCTCTGCTTCTGTTTTAAACGACGACAACAGCAACCAAATGACGGGGCCAAACACGACTAAGACTCCCAACAATAGGTAGCCGTAGGACGCATAGTCCGTCCAATCCCACCGTCCAGATTTACTGCGCGTACGCGTAAAGAATGATGTCGCATTAGCCATCAACATTTCTCCTATTCGCCCAGAATTGCACGGCGGTGAGCACAACTAAGACCAGTGCCAGAACGATTGACGCAGCGGCGGCGAGACCAAACAGTCTTGGTGCGCCAGCAAAGCCAGTTTCGTAAATATATTGAATTATGAGCGTCGTCGCAGAACCAGGTCCACCACCGGTGAATGCGTAGACTTCGTCAAAGGTTTGAACACCTTTGATAACGGCTAACACCAGTACCACCAGCATCGTGGGTGCTAAGAGGGGCAACGTAATCCTTCGGAAAGTCCGCCAAGCGGATGCGCGATCCATAAGTGCTGCCTCATAGACATCGCGCGGAATGGCTTGCAAGCCAGCAAGCAGGATCAGGGTGTAGAAACCCATGTGTGCCCAAACAGAAAGAAAGACTGACCAGCCAAAGGCCCATTGACGATCAAGGAGCCAATTGAAGCTCTCGAAGCCCATGCCTTCTAGCGCGGCATTCAAGAGACCGTTTCTGAGAAGAATCCATTTCCAGATGAGCGCAACAACGACTGGGGACAACATCACTGGGAAGAAAAAGACGCTGCGGAAAAATCCGCGCGCACGGATATCTCTGTTCAGGATAATAGCCGTTAAGAGCGAGAAACCAACCATAAAGCCAACTTGCAGTGTCACGAACCAAGAGGTGTTCCAGAGTGCACGCCAAAAGATGTCGCGGTCACAAGAGTTGGGATCAAGATAATTGTCACATCGAGAGAGGGTCTCGAAGTTGGACCAGCCAGTGTATGGGCGGTCGGCCAGCAAAATTTGATCGCCGGACGTAAAAGCATAAACGAAATTCAAAAAGATGGGCACAAACGCAAAGGTGCCAAACAGTAGCATATTGGGCAAAAGAAAGAGCCAAACAACGCGAGACGCGCCAAAATACCTTTGCCAAAGGGCAAACGGCACTTCCACAATTTTCATGAGTTGTGTCAAGATTTGGAGCATCAGCATGACTTTCAAGCGGCAAGGAAAAGTCCGCATGGCCCCACGAGAGGCCATGCAGTTTGTCTAAGGTCGAAGCTTAGTTAGCTTCTGCCATTGCAGCAGCAAGATCGTCTTTCATCCGATCCATTGCTTCTGGAACAGTCAATTCACCCACAACAGCCTGTGAGACACGCGTCACAGTGATGTTGAACATCGCCCGGTTGTTTGGGTGGCCTTGGTAGGCAAACGCAATCGGCTCAAGCTTACCAACCTGTGCACTCCAACCATTCAGAGCGGCAGCCGCTTCAGGTGAAGCACCTTCATATGCAACCCCGGCAGCGGCAACACCAGCGTGAGCAGGAATACTACGTGCTGAATTTGTATAATCAGCGTAGTTTTGCTCCTGAGCGAGGAAATCGATTGCCGCAGCAACAATTTCAGGATGCTCGGTTTGTGCAAATCCAACGTAGCCAGTACCACCTGGCATGCCAGTACAACCGCCAGCGCCACAAGGTGAACCTACAACTTCCCAATCAAAGAGATCGCCGATGTTTTCTTCAAAGTTGCCGACTTGCCAGCTACCTGAGAAGTAATAGACGAGTTCGCCATTAAAGAACTCTTGCTTAGCATCACGGTAGGTTGAACCACCTTGTCCGCCCCAAACTTCTTTCGCCATTGTACCGTCGTTGTTCCAGTCTACGAATTTCTGGATATAGGCTTGGAAAGCTTCGTCGACCAAGATTGGCTCACCTGCGGCGTCGAAATACTGCGCACCGTAAGAGATTGCTGGACCAGCGATCCGGTGACCTGAACGGTCCATCGCCATTGGGAACGTTGTGTCAGTTGCTTCAGCAACTTCACGTGTAGCAGCTGCCCAAGTATCCCAATCCGCGTCTGCAGAAGGAACTTCAACACCAGCTTGGTCGAACAACGTTCTGTTGATGTAAGCACCAGTGATTGTTAGGCCAGAGTGCATGCCATAGATGCCTTGACGATCTTCACCGCCACGATACCAATCTAGAGTTCCACCAAAGCTGGCGGTCCAATAATCAGCATCGACGTAAGGCGTGAGGTCGAGGTAATATTGGTTCAAACCACCAAGATCTGTGACCGAAGCGATATCTGGACCAGTTCCACCAGCAAGTTGAATGGGCAGGCTTTCAAGAATGGTCTGATATGGCACTTTGTCCAAAACAATGTCCACGCCAGGATTTGCGGCTTCAAAACGCTCAAAAATTGCCATTGCGGCAGCACACTCTGTACCGTCACCGTGACACATAAAGCGAATTTCTTGCGCTTGTGCCGCCACTGCGGAAAGCATTAACGCCGCCGCCGAAACCGTTGTTTTCATAGTCATAGTCATTTGGGTCTCCTCCCCATTATTTCGTTATTTAGTCGATCGTATGTTGAATCATACGGGCGACCATCCGTCGTAAAGTGCATCCTCCTTTCCAATTGGAAGCTGCACTAGCCTGCCCTCCCGAGCAGACGCATAAATGGCCGTTACCAACTCAATTGATCGACGACCGTCCTCGAAGGTCACTTCGTTCCCCTCGTGGCCTGAGATCGCATCAGCGATCGCATCTAAAAACCCTGTGAATCCAGACAATGCAGCTGGAACAGTCGCCAGTACCTTGTCTACGTCTTCTTGTGACGTCGCCCCACGCGCGGAGAAGGTCCAAGTATCTTCTGCTGGAGCGTATGGATTGGTTCCACTTTCCACGGTCAAACCCTCAAAGCAGAACTTCAAACGTGACGTGTCTGGTGCGGCCCCAAGTGTAACTGAGCTTGTCACCAATGCGCCGCTTTCCATGCGCATCGACAAGGCCGCACAATCTTCAACTTCGATGTCGTTCACGCGGGTATCAGTAAACGCCCCTACCTGCGCAACTGGTCCCAAAACTTTGCAGAGAATGTCGTGGGAATGGATGGCGTGTCCGAGCAGTGCCCCGCCAGATTCACCCTTCCAAGTGCCGCGCCAAGCAATGTCGTAATATGGCTTTTCTCGGTTCCAGTGGGTTTCAGCACTGGCAACAAGTGCCTTCCCTGCCAAGCCAGCGGCTCGCAATGCCGACAGTTGAGCAAAGGCCAAACCAAAGCGATATTGGAACACTGGGAAAACACGGCCACCAAACTTGTCGATGGCAGCTTGCATCTGCTCAACTTCGGCGAGGGATCTACCAATCGGCTTTTCGCAGACCACGTCTTTGTCAGCTTCCAACGCTTGAATGACGATGGGTGCATGAAGATGCGGCGGCAAACAAATATCGATCAGATCAATATCCGGATCAGACATCACAACCGCAATGTCCGAAACAATATTGATGCTTTTGTCGTCTCCAATTGCCGCCGCAGCCCGGGAGTTGTCTAAGTCGCACATTACTGAAACGCTGAAGCGTTCCGGCAATGCACGGTAACCTGTGAGGTGTTGCTGGCCGATCCCTGCGCCTATGATTGCTACCTTGATCATGCTGCCCGCTCCTCAGCCATCTGCTGCGCACGAAGTGCAAGTTCACAGACCTTGAAGGTGTGGGCTTGCGTCATGGTCGTTTCAGTCCGGTTGCGAATGTCGTCAATCAAACGCGGGAAGTAAGGCATCCCCGCATCAGCAGCATTGATTTTTTCGCATCGTGTAGCGTTCGCCAAAATGACATGATCCGTGCCCTCAGCACCGCCCACATCCACGTATTTACGCAGCTCAATGTAACCTTCGGTTCCGAGGATCGTGAGACGACCATCGCCCCATGTTGGAAGCGCATCTGGCGTGTACCAATCGAGGCGGATGTAGCCGTGGCCGTTTTCGCTCCGTAGGGCGATCTCGCCGAAATCATTCAAGCCCGGATCACTTTGATTGGCATAGTTTCCGACATTCGCCATCGTAATCTCTGCATCTGTTGAACCAGTAAAGAACAAGAACTGATCAATCTGGTGGCTGCCGATGTCAGTGAGAATGCCACCGTAGGCATCCCGATCAAAGAACCAGTCGGGACGCGTGGGACGGTTAAGGCGATGTGGACCAAGGCCAACAGTTTGAACAACCTTGCCGATGGCCCCATCCGCGACGAGTTCAGCGGCTTTCGTGACTGATGGCACCTCGAAGCGCTCGGAAAAATCAATTGTCCAAATGCGTTTAGTGCGCGCGACACAAGCCTTGATGTCATTGAGCTGTTCGAAGGTGGTACAGCCCGGCTTGTCGCTCATGACATCTTTGCCAGCGTCCATCGCCTTCACTGCCCAAGCTGCGCGGTCGCGCGGAATCCCCGAAAGCATGATCAAATCAATGCTTGGATCGTTGAGAAGCTCGTCTGCTGTCTTAACCCTTGGAACATCGGGAAAACGCTTCGTAAAACCTTCGGTTGGCTCGGGATTACCCTCGGTGAACCATCCGACGAATTCAGCGCCAGCATCGATCATGTTCTGGGCCATGCCAAAGATGTGGCGATGGTCAATTCCGATGGCAGCAAATTTGAGTGGTGTTGTCATAGACCTAAATTCTGTTTTGTGCCGCTGCTTGCTGCGCGGACTGTTGCGTCAATTAACTCGTGGGCAAGAAGTGCTTCTTGACCACTTACGAAAAGCTCAGCTCTACCGTTGAGGGTGAGTACAAAGTTCTCGATGATTTTTTGATGCCATTCGTGTGAGAAGGCCATTGGATCAGCGCCTCCGCCAGTCCCCGCCTCTTCTCCAAAATTTTCAACTTTGCCATCGCGCGAGGTTATCGTAAGTACCCCGGCCTCAAGATGAAGAGACGCCGCTTCAAAATGCAGCGTTATGGACTCTGCCCCTCCGGGGAAGCTTGCAGTGCTAGCAACCATGGAGCCGACTGCCCCGTTCGCAAATTCCAAGCCCGCAACGACATAGTCTTCGGACTCCATTTCATGGAATTTTGTCGTCTTTGCCATCGCAGTGACAGAGCTCACGGGGCCGGTAAGGCTCAAACCCAAATCGATAGTATGGATCGCTTGGCTGATTAGAACACCGCCGCCGTCACGAGCATATGTTCCGCGCCCCGGCTCATCGTAGTAGGCCTGCTCGCGCCACCAGGGAACATTCAACTCTGCCAAGCCAAGCTGACCCAGTTTGCCGTCCTCTACTATCGCTTTCGCCTTGGTAGACGCGTCCCTCACGCGGTGCTGAAATACGATGCCGAGAGTAACCCCTGCGTCCTGACAAATCTTGACGATTTCTCTGGATTCTTCAGCCGTGCGACCAATCGGTTTTTCGAGTAGAATGTGCTTTCCGGCAGCCGCTAGCGGAGCAATGAGCTCTGCACGTACATTGGGCGGCGTCGCGATGACGACGAAATCAATCTCGGAATCTGCCGCAATGTCCGCAACAGATTCGTATACTGATACCTCTTCGCCGGTGATGGATGATGCATCCACAGCTAGGATGCGCGCGCGCTCGTTGCTGCGCGACATAATCCCCTTAAGTCTCATGTTTTCAGCGGAATCAGCGCAAGCGGAGACATGTGTCTTCGCGACCATTCCCGCTCCTATCAGAGCTGCCACTTTCATTTGTGAAGCTTTCATTCCCATCCCAGTATTCTTGTCCCAAGGAAGCTTCGCACTCCGGTATACAGGTTGTCAATGCCCAGTACATCGGTATACGGTGAGTAAATGATATTGAGGGGGACAGTGTGAATAAGAGAGCGAAGGTTATCGATCTGCCAAGCAGGCTGGTTAAGAGGCTTGATCCCTCTAAGCCCGCAGCGGAGCAGATTTCCGCGTCCCTCAAGAAGGCCATTCTCGACATGAGTCTCGTTCCCGGACAAATCATTTCTGAGACTGAAATTGGTAAGGTGTTTGGTGCATCTCGGACCCCAGTGCGAGAGTCCTTCTCTTGGCTGAAAAGCCAAGGCCTTGTTGTCACTTATCCAAGTCGTGGCAGTTACGTCTCGAAGCTATCCATCCCGCAGATGAAAGGCTCGCAGTTCGTTCGGGAGTCACTTGAAGTCTCGATCGCAGAGCGACTTTGTGAGCGCGGGTTATCTGATGAAACGCTGACCGAGTTGCAGGAGAACCTCGATGAACAAAAGGACTTCGTGACGACAGGAGAAGGCGCTGCGTTCCATACTTTGGATGACAGTTTCCATGCCATACTCGCAGATGGAGTTGGGCATCCCCATATCTCTGAAATCATTCAACGAGAAAAAACAGGTTTGGACCGCTTGCGAGTGCTGTCGCTGACGAGTCCCGAGCACTTGGCCATCCTCTTGGCCGATCACCAAGATATCTTTGACGCGATCCGCAATGGTGAGGTTCAAAAAGCGCGCCAAAGTGTACGCAAACATCTCCGTCGTGTTCTCGACACGCTCTCTGATCTGTTTGTTGAGCACCACGAGTATTTTGAAAAGCACTGAAGGGACGTACTTATGAATTTTCCAGAGCAAGCGCTCTCGAAGCAAGCCCGCGCCCTATATGAGTTGGTTCAAAGCCTTCCGATCGTTTCCCCGCATGGTCACTGTGACCCGCGCTGGTGGGCCGAAGACACGCCCTTTCCTGACCCTGCTGAGCTTTTGATTATCCCAGATCACTACGTGTTTCGAATGCTGTACTCCCAAGGCGTAAAATTGAAAGACCTTGGCGTCGGCGTTGCTGAAGAAGAGCGAGATGCTCGCAAGGTATTTCAAACCTTCACGGATCACTGGCACTGCTTTTTGGGCACCCCGTCCAGAGAGTGGCTAGAATACACCCTCTACAAGACACTGGGTGTTGAAACCGAACTAACACCAGCTAGTTCAGGTGTGGTCTTTGATCAGATTAGTGAGAAGTTGTCGGAAAGTGCGTTCAAGCCGCGAGCTCTGTTCAAGTCGTTCAATATTGAAGCTCTGGCGACGACGGATGCGGCCGTGGATACACTTGAACATCACGCCACAATCAACAAATCCGATTGGTCAGGTCGTATTGTTCCTACATTCCGGCCAGACAGCGTTCTCAACCCTGAACGTTCGGACTTCATGGAAGGCTTGGAAAAGCTAAGGCAGGCGACTGGCAAAGAACTGGGCACGTTCAGCGAATACCTTGATGCGATTAGAGAACGAAGACAGTTCTTCAAGTCTATGGGGGCTACTGCAACGGATCACGATGTCCCCTACTTGAGCACGATTTACCTTTCTCAAGAGAAGGTCGAAGCACTCTATAAAAGGGCGCTATCAAATAAACTGAACCGAGGCGATGCGCGCTACTTTTATGGTCATATGCTCATCTTGATGGCTGAGATGTCAGTCGAAGACGGCCTTGTCATGCAACTCCATGTCGGAAGTGGTCGAAACTCAAACAAACCTCTATTCGAGAGCCACGGTCCGGATATGGGGGCAGATATGCCTCGAGCCATGAACTGGGTCAAAGGTTTGCAGGGCTTGTTGAACCGAGTAGGCAATGACCCACGGCTCAGTGTCATTCTCTTTACCTTGGACGAGAGCACCTACACCCGCGAACTCGGTCCTATGGCGGGCCACTGGCCTTGCTTAAGGATCGGTCCACCTTGGTGGTTCCACGACAGCACCAACGGCATCCGACGCTATTTGGATAGTGTTGTCGAAACTGCGGGGTACTTTAACCTCGCAGGATTCAACGACGACACGCGAGCGTTCTTATCGATCCCTGCTCGACATGACACTTGGCGTCGGGGTGTTTCCATGCACCTGTCAGATCAGGTTGCGAGCGGTCGGCTTCGACAAGGTGATGCAGAAATGCTGGCACCCCTTCTCTGCCGTGACATGGCCCTTGAGGCCTACCGGCTGAATGATGGGAACGCCTAAGATGCCACGTATTGTTCATCTAGGTCTCGGCAACTTTCACCGCGCGCATCAGGCCTGGTACACGGCACATTCTGACGGGTGGAACATAACCGGCGTCATCATGAGCAATCACAAGCTTCGTGATCAACTAGCCGCTCATGACAACAAATATGTACTTGGGATTTGGGGGAAGGATGGTCTGCGTACCGAAACCATATCGGTTTATGACGATGTTCTTCTTGCGACTGAACAGCCAAGCGACGTGATAGCAAAGATAGCTGATCCGCAAACCCAAGTCGTGACGCTGACGGTGACTGAAAAAGGCTACTATCTACGTTCCGAAGATGGCCGATTGGATCTTGCCTCGGAATCGATCATTCGCGACTTGACGTGCCCCGAGCCTAGAAGCGCAATCGGGTTACTGGCTGCTGGTCTCATTTCTCGCATGGATAACGGTGCAGGAGTACTCACTGTTCTTAGCTGTGACAACCTCGCAAACAATGGATGTAAACTGCGTCAGGCGATGGCTGACTACATGACCGAAAAAGACCCTGGCTCGGTCGAATGGCTGCTTAAGCATGTCTCCTTCCCCAATTCGATGGTCGACCGGATTACACCAAAGCTCACTGATGCTGCGGTGTTAGAAATCGCCAACTCAGCAGGGCAGAATGCAATGCCCGTTGTCGGAACGGAGGCATTCTCTGAATGGGTCATCGAAGATCAGTTCAGTGGAGCTCGCCCGGAGTGGGATGCAGCAGGAGCAGTCTTCGTCAAAGAAGTCGCCCCCTTCGAGGAACGCAAACTTAGGTTGCTGAATTCGTCCCATTCCTTCTTGGCTTACGCAGGGCAACTAGCTGGACACAGGTTTGTCCACGAAGCAATTGCCGACCCTACCTTACTCGCTGGGGTAAATGCGTTGTGGGATGAAGCCGCGACAACTGTTTCGAAGCCAGCCGCTGATACGTTACAGCAGTATCGCTCGGCACTCTTGGACAGATTTGCGGTGCCGGAATTGCGGCACGAGCTTAGCCAAATCGCAATGGATGGAAGCCTGAAACTGCGTGAACGTCTTGTTCCAATTTTAGAATTCAGGGCGGATGCTGATTTGCACTCTCCACACACATGCACGGCGATCGCGGCTTGGATGGAATTTGTTAACAAAGCTGTTGAAGCTGGTATTAACTTGGATGATCCACATGCAGATCAGATTGCAGACATAGTGCTAAATACAAGAGATGTGGCCCAAATCTGGGAAAAGTTGGCGCAGTTGGTCGGTCTTTCTTCAAAGTTGCTTCCACAATTTTTAAAATGTGTTACGAAGTCTTGCTAGTTGACCGCAGTTAACAAGGGCTTTCCTGCAAAAAACGCAGCCAGATTATCCCGCTGGAGTTGCCCCATTACTTTGCGTGTTTCTATGGTCCCAGATGACTGATGAGGAGACAGTAATACGTTCTCCAGCCTGTGGAATCTGACATCAATATGAGGCTCGTTTTCAAACACATCGAGCGCCGCCGCACGGATAGTGCCACGTTCCAATGCATCCAGCAGAGCCCCTTCATCGATTGTCGTTCCACGAGAGACATTAATCAGCAGCCCGTCACTTCCAAGAGCATTGAGCGCTTCAGTTCCCACAATACCGATGGTGTTAGGACCGCCTGAAACTGTTACGACAAGGATGTCGACTTCTGCAGCGAGTTCCACAATGTCAGCGTGGTGAAACCAACCTGGAGTTTCTTTCTCCGCGCGTGAGAAATAGTGGATTGGACCGCCAAATGGCTGCATGCGCTCTGCAATGGCACGTCCTATACGACCCAGGCCCACAATCCCAATCCGTTTACCGGATACTTTTCTTTGAAGGCCGAATGCGCCCCTCTCTGCCCAGTTGCCTGACTTAATCCAAGAGGACGCGCCAACGATACCGCGTGATTGAGCAATAATCATACCAACAGCCAGATCGGCGACATCATCGGTAAGAACGTCTGGAGTGTTCGATACTTTGATGCCTTTTGAGGTGGCATGAGCCACGTCGATTGTGTCAAAACCAACCCCATAGTTCGCAACCATTCCAAGATTTGGAAATGCGTCCATGATCTCAGCACTCAAACTTGCATGACCCCGAAAGGCAAAAGCGTGCACCTTTTCGAAGGCTTCGCTTGGGAGTGTTTCAAGTGAAGCGCCATATTGTAGATTGTGAACCGTATAGATGGCTTCCATTGGAACCACATCCCATTCGTCATAGGTCTCAAATGTCAGGATATGTTTCTTGGTCATGATCTTCCGTTTCGTCAGATTTGATTTCGATTTAGATGGTCAAGGTTTTTGAACGCCAGCGCGGTTTAAGTTCACCACGTAAATGCTTGTACTTGCTGTAACCAGAAGCAAAAAGATCGCGCCCTTTCGGTCCGTTAAAGACTGAATTCCAGCCCACGCAAGAATCCTGGCAAAGATATCTATTGAAAATAAAAATATAAAACTTCAAGTCAGGCAGACATGTAGGGATGATACCTCACGGAACCTCAGCC
>CALFSV010000395.1 GCA_937916485.1 uncultured Paracoccaceae bacterium
GGAAACCGGAATCGGTCACAACAGCTCTCTCGTGGTAGTGGACATTGGCGGAACCCGCATAAAGCTTGGTGGTATTCTTAACGGTACGCCTATTGATACAGTTGAACAGTTCTATGTTGAGGGCATCCGCCACGGCGACATAGTTGAGAACCTGGCGAACTGTATAGAGGACTTTCGAAGCAAGAATTCTTTCAATCTTGATGGTGTCATAGTTACGGTTCCCGGCTTCATCGACCGTGATTTTGATCGAGTCTTGAAGTGCGACAATGTGAGAGAGTTGGAAGATCGTCTCCTTGCCTCAGAGTTGACCCGGAATTTGAACGTACCCGTGGTCTTGGAACGCGATTCCGTTTTGCTTCTGAAGGGCGAGTATTCTGCGGGTGCAGCGCAGCACCAAGAAGATGTGGCCGGTATCTTCATTGGAACTGGCATTGGCGCTTCGTATTTACAGTCCGGACACCCCTTTCGGGGAGGCGGTTGGGCCTTGGAGATTGGTCACATTCCGGTATGGCCGAACCTGCAGAATCTCCAAAGCTCCCGAAATCAGACACTAGAGGATTATTGTTCCGGAGCAGAATTGCGTCAGATCGCGAAGAAATATGGTGTGTCCATAGATAGCTTGTTTTCGCTTACCACTGACAACAGTGACTTCTCAACCGACCTGGACTTGACTGTAAGACTTCACGCGTTCGCTGTTTCAACAATAATATCTATGATTTCCCCAAGAGTGATCTTGGTCGGTGGGGGTGTAGTTTCAATGGGCGGGTATCCGTTTGATCGTCTAAAGGATTTGGTCATGCTCCAAGCCCCGCTCGCCGATTGCAACACACCTGTTGATATTCGGCAGGCAGCTCTCGGTTGGGAAAGTGTTCTACATGGAGCCACAGCGTTCCTAGAAGATTCTAGGTGCGACTAGTTGCGCATTCCGGACGTACCCGGCCACTGATTCCGACAGCATCCGGCCACCCATTCCGATTTGATCCGGCCACTGATTCCGGAGCATTCGGCCACCCCTGAGCTGAAGGATTTGGCGGTCGTTTTGAGGTGATCTTTCACCGGCTACCTTGCCGTTCTTTTTGGAACGTGAGGGAGCCCCATGAAGAGATTACCGATGCGCAAGATCAGAGAAGCCCTGCGGCTTCGAGCAGATGGATTATCATGCCGCCGTGTCGCCCAGAGCCTGTCGATAGCCTGGGCGACAATCTCGGAGTATCGCGCCGGATCAAGTCGGCGCTGAGATTGCAGCCAAAAAAAATTGCGGGAACCCAGCGTTGAAGCTCGATTCCCGCATGAGCAAGCCAGCGGAGCTAGGGAGGAAGTCCGCAAAAATACGACTTGCTATTCCTTCAGATATTGCTGGATTGTGGCCCTTACGCCGTTCTCATGGATAGCCGTTAGCCAGCGGGCGAACGCATTCAAAAACCACGTATTCTCACTGAGGCTGCCGAACACCTCAGAAAACTCAAGAAATGCGCCTGGGCGCTCGATCGCTTCAATGGCGCGCCGCTTTAGCTCAGCTGCGTGAATGTCTTCGAGCTCGATGGTATTGTTGTCTTCATCTACGCAGGTGCAGTAGCGACACCAAAGAGCCACTTCTAGAGCGAGACCATCAACAGGACCATTTGCGGCCAATGCGTCTCGCAACGTTGGCAGTACGAACTTTGGTTGGCGGTCAGATCCGCTAAACGCTAGGCGGGCGATTGTGTCTTTAATCTCAGGATTGGAGAATCGCTCCAAAATCTTCTCCAGATATTCGTCATAGCTAATGCCGGGCAGAGGTTTCAAAGTCCGGAACACTTCGCGTTTTTGGAGAGCTCGCACCCAAGCGCGAAGGTCGGGATCATCTATCGCCTCATGGCCATAGTGAAAGCCAAGCAATGCGCCAGCATAGCAGAAAGATGCATGACCTGCGTTGAGTATTCTAAGTTTCATAAGTTCATATGGAACAATGTCTTCGACAAATTCTGCACCAACGTGTTCCAGGGCCGGACGGCCCGACGGGAAATCGTCTTCAATAACCCATTGACGAAATGGCTCGCAGAATACGGGAGCCTCGTCTGCAATTCCAAATCGTTCTGCTACCAGGTTTCGTTCAAGTTCACTCGTTGCCGGGACGATGCAGTCCACCATGCAATTGGGGAAGGCAACGTGAGATTCAATCCATCGCGCAACCGCCGGATCTGCAAGCTGGGCGAGACCTACCACAGTCTGTTTTGTCAGATCACCATTGCCGGGAAGATTATCTAGCGACAATACGGTGAATGGCTCAACGCCCTGTTGCTTGCGCATCTTCAGCGCTTTGATGATTAACCCGAAAATTGTCTGTGGATTGTCTTGGTCCTCGGTGTCTGCTCGTATCTGTGGATCATCGACTGCCAATCCGCCGGTCTCTGCATCAATAAAATATCCGCCTTCAGTAATACACAGCGAAACAATGCGGATACGAGGATCAATGAGTTTTTCCAGCACCGCAGCATGATCGATCTGAACAAAACCGAGCAATGATCCCATAACCCGGGCAGTACATATGTTGGAGTCGCGCTCAACAACCGTGTATAGGCAGTTCTGCTTCTTGAGTACATCTCGCGTCCTTGAGCTGCTGTTTCTCAAGCTAGCGCCAATAACACCCCAGTCCATGCCCTCTCCGCGTTCGTGCAGCTCTTCAAGATAATGGGCCATGTGTGCACGCGAAAAGTTTCCTACACCAAAATGTAAAAATCCCGGGCTAAGCTCGGAGCGATCATAAGTCGGTACTTTGACGCCTTGAGGAACAGTTTTCAAATTCGCACTGTTGAGTGTTACGTCCATTTTCGCTTCTCCTAGAGTTGTAAAAAGTACTGTTTGAGAGCTGACTTCGTGCACTGGGTCCATCTTTCCTCGTTCCAAGTTAATGGTGGGCATGAACTCAGCGGAGCCATCGGCAATTGAGAATGCGAATTCGTTTCCACCAAGAATGAGGCACGATGTCTTGCCAATGTGCGGGTCAGATTTCTTTGGATCTGATTGACTGCAATAAAGATGATTGCAGCCACCCAAATTGAGTCTCTCGATTTGTCGTCACCCTGGCTCATTAAAGTCACCGGCAGGAAATTCTATATTGTTTGTTTACTATTCAAACAAATTTATTTTGCGATGTCAATCCAATCCTGGAGTTCACTGCTTCGGCACAAGCTTTGGATCATTTCATTGTGCGATAGAATGAGTGAGGTTCATGCGCTTGGCGTCGAGTCAGCCATCGAATGAACAGCGCGGATTTATCTGGCGACGCAATGGAGGGCTATTCTATCGATCTGGATGCTATGCTGATTGTCCGTGACCAAATTAGCAGCGCTGGTGCTGAATTGCCCCACGGATCTGCATTGTTTGGGCGAGAATGGTGAGGTGCCTATCAAAGTAGGCATCGGTGGATGTCAGGATTTTGAGGTTCTCACGAAAGCGACGGTGGTTGGAGCGCTTAGGGCAGCGTCCCAATCTCGACCAGCAAGGCGAGCCTGGGAAGACGCCGCTGAACTTGTAACGCCGAGTTGCCTGACGATATTGGCCCGGCTCATTGGGGCGTTGAACATGAACGCCGCAAGTACCTGTGCTTCATTGACGTTACGATTGGCCCGTGGCGCTAAAAAACTGCGGCTATTCTCCAAGTAGGTCACCTCTACCAGATCGTCTTGACACACTAGTCATTATATGTTCGTTTATTAAACGAACATATAAGATTTATTTGAAACCAAGTCGCCCAATCGTTGGTACACAAACAGAGCCGCGGCTGGCTCGTGAAGCAAAGGACTGCTCAACATGAAAACTGGATTGAAAGACCGCCCTGTCCTGGTCACTGGCGCGTCCGGCGGGATCGGCGCAGCTACCGTCAGGTTGCTGGTTGCTGAGGGAGCAGACGTGATTGCATCGGGACGTAACGAAGAGATGCTATCGAAACTTGCGAGCGAAACCGGTTGCCGCACCCTTCCCTTCGATCTCGCATTGGAAGACTCTGTAAAAAATGCTTTGGACGGTGTTGAGCTTTTTGGTGTAGTCAACTGCGGCGGTTGGGGGGGCGAAATAGCCACACCAATGGAAACCGATGTCGCCGTTTTTGACAAAGTGCACGAGATTAACGCCCGCGGCACGTTGTTAGTCACTAAGTATGCCTCACAGAACATGGTGAAATCTGGCAAGGGCGGATCCATCGTGAACGTCTCGTCGCAGGCTTCGCTCGTTGGCCTGGCGGGGCACATCTCTTACGCGTCGTCTAAAGGTGCGGTGGACGCGATGACGCGAGTCTCAGCGCTGGAATTGGGTAAATACAACATCCGTGTCAACGCGGTGAACCCGACAGTTGTGATGACCCCTATGTCGGAATGGTACTGGGGCCGCGACGAGATCGGCGGTCCGCTCCTTGAGACCATGCCGCTCCACCGCTGGGCCACTGAGGACGATTGTGCCGCACCTATCGTGTTCCTGCTGTCGGACGGCGCGTCTATGATCTCCGGGGTTACGCTGCCGATCGACGGAGGGTTCACTGCTGTATAAAGCAACCCCTAAACCTGAACAAATAAGCGCAAAGGAAGCAACAATGTCTAAAGAACTGGATGGCAAGATCGCGGTGGTCACCGGCGCCGCGTCGGGTATTGGGCTCGCCTCAGCCGAGGCGATGATGCAGGCAGGAGCGACCGTGGTTCTGGTCGATCGCGATGCACCGGCTCTAAAAAAACTGGGAAACAAACTGGGAAACAAGGCGATCCTCCAGGTAACGGACCTCCTCAATGCAGAGAGCTGTGCGGCGATGATTCCGCAGATTCTTGAAAAGACCGGACGCATCGACATTCTTTACGCAAACGCAGGCATTTATATCGGCGGCGACTTGGTTGACACCGACGCCGCAACAATTGACCGAATGCTGAACCTGAACGTCAACGCGGTCATCAAGAACGTACATGCCGTCCTGCCCCATATGATCGAACAGGGAGGCGGAGACATCGTGGCCACCTCTTCGCTTGCAGGAAGGGCAGCGCTGAAGCATGAACCAGTCTATTCGGCTTCTAAATGGGCGGTTACGTGCTTCACACAGGCAACCCGGCGTCAAGTGATCCAGCACGGCATCCGCGTGGCACAGGTCTCTCCCGGTCCGGTCGCTTCGGCATTGCTTGCCGATTGGCCGGCCGATCGATTGCAGGCGGCAAAGGATGCAGGCGCCATCATGGATGCGTCTGCTGTTGCTGAGGCAGTGATGTTCATCCTCACCCGCCCGCGAAACATCACAATCCACGACATCGTCGTTTTGCCAACGAATATTGACGCATAATGATCTTGGTCTCGGCCGCCCGTCGGAGTCCATGACCGACAAAATAGAGAGCGCAACCCGATACTGCTTCCAAGGAAATTGATATCTGGCACTCGCGCCGAAGGTGTTGGTCGACGGTGCGGACCCGTGAAGGACGAGAGCCGTTATTTGCACTTGAAACTGAAGTGAATAATACTCGACCCAAAACATCACGATGCCACGCGGTTTGGAATCCACGCCCTGAAATTTGGCTCTACTGGGGCCCATGCCAAATTGGAAAGGCTTCGGCCTTTTTGGGAAACGCAGAAGAAGAAAAAAGAACAGACGGGCCGTTTGCTTGAAAGGCCCAAAGCTCACACCTAGTACGGCGCCGCAGGCCGCAAAGCAGCCATTCTAACGAAGCGCAGCAAGCGGAATTAGGGCTCTCCTGGAACCTTCGCTGCGCCGGTCACGAGTGGCCGGTTCGGGAAACTACGCCTTTCGCTGCGCCGCGCACGAACCGGTAAGATGCAGGACCTTGCTGTCGTTGGATTGTTTGAAGCAAACGTCTGTTCTTCTGCTTTTTGGATTTTTTTGTCGCAAACAGCAATTGGCGTTCGAGGTGTCCTTGATAGATACTTTTGTGAGTCTGACACATGGGAGGCGACACCGATGGACAAAAATCCAATTCTGCAAGTACATGTCAAACGGAACCGTGATCATACTCTAGGCGCGCGGTTCTACCTTGACCCGGCGGTCATGCACCTAGAAAAACAAGATCTATTCCACGCGACATGGCAATTCGTATGCCACGTCAGCGACATCAGGGACACCGGCGATTTCTTCACCTTCACACTGCATGGCGAGGAGTATTTCCTTGTCCTCAACGGTGAGGAAACCCTGCGCGGCTATGCCAATGTTTGCCCGCACCGAGGCCATCGGTTGGTGGA
>CALFSV010000396.1 GCA_937916485.1 uncultured Paracoccaceae bacterium
TCGTTCCCCAGTCAACCCCTATCCATGAAATCATAACGTTATCCCTGTAATTTTTGAGCCCGCGTGAACCCAATCAAGATAGGCCCGATGTCCCATCGCTTTGCTGGCAGCACTTTTGAATTCTGGAACAGCGCGAAGAAGTGTCTTTCGCGCATGTGCTCTCACCTTTGGAAAAGCATCCATCTCAGCTTTGGATGGTCCGCGAGGCAGAATTCCCAAGCCTGCCAAAACCGGCAAATGAAGTTGTTCTTCTACATGAGGAAGGTTCGCGGGAAAGTTGGGAAAGTGACCGCGGTTCACTGGCTCATTAGCCCAAACCGACAATCGTTCCCGCACACTCCTAGTGATGCCTTTTTCTGTCATTTCACGCCAAAAAGGGCTGTCTTCGCGACCACCCGCGTAGTGCAAGTTTATGAACTGTGCGAAGTCATCAACCTGTCCAGCGACTGTATCGTTGTACAGCTCACGTGCGAGCCCGTACGCACCTCTTGTAAGGTTGCTCGCCTTAGTTTGGCTCAATAAAATAAGCTGAACAAGCGATCCATGGATGGAAGTTGCCTCCAGAGGTTCTAGAAAGCTCTGGGACAAACCAATAGATACGCAGTTGGATATCCATGCCTTTTCTTGGCGACCTGGATCGATTGTAAGTACGCCTCGTGGTTCAATTTTATGGCCAAGAGTCGTTTCAATTTCTCGCTGGGCTTGATCATCGGTGATGTGAGAGCCTGAATAGACGTATCCGCAACCCATTCGATCGCGGGTCGGAATCCCCCACATCCATCCAGACGACTGTGCATGCGCTAACGTACATGAAGGAATGTCTTGTTCTGGGTCGTGATCTAACCAGAACGGCATGGCTCGGTTCAACGGTAAGAAATCACCATATGAATGCCACTTGCCACCGAGCTCACTGATGATCTCGCGGCGAAACCCTGTGCAATCGATGACAAAATCGACATTCAGAGGTTCCGCATCGAGGAGCTTCAATGCGGTGACATCGCCTGTTTCCGAGTTGCGTTCTAACCCAGATACTTCTGCCAGAATATGCTCGACACCCACCGCCTTGCGAGCAAGATACTTGCCTAACTTGGCCTGATCAAAATGATAGGCATAGTGGAACTGGCTAATATGAACCATCTTACCAGTCTTACTCATCATATACGGCGACTTTTGGCCGCGCATTAGATGTGTAAACAGGTGTATATCTTCAACTGGTTTTTGAGATGCTATCCGTGCTGTGTGAATCCAAGATCCTTTGGCCCCGCTTGGAGCAGGAAACAACTGATTGGGATCATCAATCGGCCCATAGTAATCACCGCGATCCTTCCGCCACCCTTTGTGATGGATACCAAACTTGAAGGTGGCACCTGTCTCTTTAAGGAACTCTGCTTCGTCAATGCCGAGATCTAAAAGAACCTGCCTAAAGATCGACGTAGACCCCTCTCCTACCCCAACCGTTGGGATATTTGGCGACTCTACAACTGATATCTTTGGAACAGTGTGTGCTGAGTTTCGAAGAGCCTGTTGTTCATAACCATTCTTAAGCACGAGGGCTGCGAGCCAACCCGCAGTCCCTCCACCTACAATGGCAATATGGCCGCCTTGTTGCGGCAACTAGACCTCTTTCGAGACAGCTGGCAACTGCGCCCATTTTGGAAGCCATTCACCATGAGCCGCTCTCATTTCATTGACCATTTGCTCTATTTGTTCGAGATCAAGCTCGGCCGCTGTATGCGGGTCCATGATCGCAGCATGGTAAATGCGATCTGGGTTTTCGGTCATCAACGCATCAACAACCAGACCGTGTACCGAAACATGAGATTGCATAATTGCAGCTAGGTGTGGCTCGACTTTACCAACTGCGACCGGCTGAACACCGTTGCGGTCGACAAGACATGCGACCTCAACTGCACAACCATCCGGCAGATTTTCGATCATGCCCTTGTTCGCAACATTTCCATAGATGACTGACGGCTTTCCTGTCCAAATGGACTCGATGATGTCAGACGCAAATTCATTGCTTGGCTCAAGATCCATGGGTGCCCCGCCCTCAAGGTCTTTTGCCTGTTGGTCCCACCCAGCAGCTTGTTCAATACAACGCTTCGGGTACTCATCGATAGAGATCTGAAATTTTTCAATGAGGTCTTCGCGGCCTTTCTTGATAAACCACGGCACATATTCGGCAAAGTGCTCTGAGCTTTCAGTCACAAAGTAGCCAAGGCGCTTCATCATTTCGTACCGCACGAAATTCTTGCAACGAGGACTTTCCATGCTCTCATCGGTCGGGAACCGCCCCTCCGCATAGCCAGCCTGAAGCGCAGGGTACAGATCACGGTAACTGCCATCTTCCATGATCTGCTCAAATTTCGAGAAGAACGCTATGTGGTTGATACCAGAGCAGTCGAAACGAATTTCACTCTCTTCAAGACCCAGATCCGTCGCAAGAGCCTTAACCGTATACTGAATTGAATGGCAAAGGCCGACGACTTTTATCTCGGGGTACTTCTCAGTAATCGCCCAAATATTGATCGACATTGGGTTAACGTATTGAAGGAGCGTCGCTTCTGGGCACAGGTCCATCATGTCATCACAGATTGACCAAAGATGCGGTACAGTACGGACGCCTCGCATGATCCCACCGATCCCAAGAGTATCGGCTATGGTTTGCTCAAGGCCAAATTTCTTAGGGATTTCAAAGTCGGTTATGGTGCAAGGGTCATAGCCACCGATCTGAAAAGTAACGATCACAAAATCAGCACCGTCAAGCGCTTCACGCTGCTTCAAGTGAGACGTAATTTTTGCTGGCACATCGAGCGTAGTGACCATCCGATCTGCAATCTTAACCGACTGAGCAAGCCGCACTGGATCGATGTCCACAAGTGCAACATGTGCTCCACTCATAGCGTCGCGTTGCAATACATCACTGATGATATGCTTCATAAAGATAGTTGAACCGGCACCGATGAAGGCAATTTTGGGTGATTTAGACATCTTCAAACCTCATTGAATATCGTTTGAACAACGATACGAATTTCCGAATTTTTAGGCTTCCTTGTTTCCAAGGCTAAGCTCCTGAATCTCACGCAATTACGTCAAACGCAGCCTTTACCAATCGTTGTGTATATTCAGTCTCAGGCCTGTTGAGCACTTGATCCGTCGGGCCCGATTCAACCACTTTGCCGTGTTGCATAACGATCGTGTTGTGACACAGAGCCTTCACAACTTTCAGATCATGACTAATGAACAAGTAGCTGAGCCCATGCTTGCGCCTTAGATCTCTCAACAGGTCGATGATTTGTGCCTGGATCGACAAATCTAGGGCTGAGGTTGGTTCATCCAGAAGAATAAACTCTGGTTTCAGCACAATTGCCCTAGCGATTGCGATACGTTGGCGTTGTCCCCCAGAAAATTCATGGGGGAACCTATCCAAACAGCTTTGCGGCATTTGCACATCATCGAGCGCTTGACGCACCATCTGATCACGCTCGTCTCGCGTATCGCCAAGACCATTAACGACCAAGCCTTCTTCAAGGATTTGTCTCACAATCATTCTAGGATTCAGTGAGGAAAAAGGATCTTGGAAAACAACTTGAATCTTGGGACGATAGGGGCGCATCTCTTTGCGGCTTAAGCCATCGATGCGGTCATCTTTAAAGTATATCTCACCCTGCTGCGACTCGCCCAACCGTATAAGTGACATCCCAAATGTCGTTTTCCCCGATCCGCTTTCCCCAACAACTCCAAGGGTTTCTCCTCGACGAATAAGCGCAGAAACGTCATTGACTGCTACTAATTCTCTTTTCTTTGGTCTGAAAAAACTGCCCTCTTTGAGGTGAAAAGATATGCGTAGCTTGTCTCCCCTCATGACGACCTCGGCGTTGCCATCAACGGGATCTGGAAGGCCCTTGGGTTCTGAGTTGATCAGGTGACGCGTATATTCGTGCTGTGGATTCTTAAAGACTTCGGCGGTTGCGCCGCGTTCAACAACCTCACCGCGACGCATCACAACCACTTTGTCAGAAACGTTTTCCACGACAGTGAGATCGTGCGTGATCAACACAACAGCCATGCCATGCTTCTTCTGCAGATCCCTTAACAGGCCAAGAATCTCAGCTTGGACAGTAACGTCCAAAGCAGTCGTTGGTTCATCTGCTATCAGAAGATCGGGATTATTGGCCAACGCCATCGCAATCATGACGCGCTGCCGTTGACCACCTGACATCTCATGGGGATATTGCGAATAGCGTGAAGCAGGTTCAGGTAACTGAACTTCCGTTAGAAGGCGTATGACCTCATCTTTCAAATCGGCTTTCTTCATGGGCCGATGTGTCGAGATAATCTCTGCCACCTGATCCCCAATCCGGTAGACGGGATTGAGGCTGGTCAGAGGTTCTTGGAAGATCATCGATATGCGGTCACCGCGAATTTCCTGCAGCTTGATTTCAGGCCACTCAGAGATATCTTCACCATCGAAGAATATCTTTGCTTGCTCTCCCACAATCGCGTTTGGCGCAAGCATTCCCATAACAGCACGAGCCGTCACTGATTTTCCCGAACCGGACTCCCCCACTACAGCAAGCGTTTCCCCACGTGCGACAGAATAGCTGACGTTTTTTACGGCATGGGTTGTTCCAAGTGCGGTGCGAAACGAGACCTGAACGTCTCTGACTTCTAAAATGTCATCTTTAGTCATTTGAATATGGATCCATTGCGTCGCGCAGGCCATCGCCAAGGGCATTAAAAGCAAGCACGGATAAAATGATTATTCCGACCGGAGCCATGAGCCACGGAGCCGAAGCGAGTGACTGAAAATCCCGTACTTGGTTCAGCATCACACCCCATGACACCATCGGGGCCTGCACACCGACTCCCAAAAAGGAAAGGAAAGTCTCCAATAAGATCACTTCGGGCAGGGTATACGTCGCCCAAACGATCATATGAGATGACACGTTAGGGATAATGTGACGAAGCATGATCCGCTTGTCACTCGCACCTACTGCGACGGCCGCCCGGACGTATTCCACAGACCGAATAGATATCACTTTGCCGCGTAGTTCGCGGGCTAGGTTCGCCCATTGAAGCAAAACCAAAATTGATGCGAACAATATAAAGATCGTCATCGGATCTGCTCGTCGAGGTAAAATGGCTACGAGTGCCAAATAAAGCGGTAGATCAGGAAAGGATTTAACAAACTCGATGACGCGCTGCGCAACAAGATCAAAAACTCCACCAAAGTAACCCGATGAAACGCCTACCACGGTGCCAATCACCAAAGCTGCTGACATCACCATGAAACCCATCATGAGCGTAATGCGACTCCCATGAATCATCCGCGATAGGACATCGCGGCCAACACCGTCAGTGCCAATCAAATGAACAAATTCCCCATTCGCACCACCGAAAAGCCGAGTTTCAAAGGTGATTCCAAGGACGCTCCAAGGCTCAGCTTTGACAAAAAACTGAATCGGAACACGCTTATCGACTGAAGGTTCAAACGTGATTTCGAAGGTGTTCGGGTCCATAATTTCTTCGAAGCCCAACACATATGGCCGGGCGAGCCCGCCTTCAGGGGCAAAGAAATGCACAGCTTGCGGAGGTGAATAGATCGCGCTGCGATCCTTTGTTGCCGTCTCGTAAGGTGCAAAGAACCCTGAGAAGACCCCAAGCGTAATAACGATTAAACACCCAATGAGTCCGAACATACCATAGCGATTGCGCCGAAATCTCTTTCGAACAAGTTGCCAATAAGACAAAGAATGCTCGGAAACAGCTTCAGCATTCAAATCATGAGTCGGAGAAATATCTGACATCCTATTTCCCCCCCGAAACGGTGGCGCGACGCACACGTGGATCAATCAAAGCAAGCACAATGTCTGCAAGTAGGTTACCGACAACGAGCAAAACTGCGACGAGGAGAAAGATTGCAGAAACGACATACATATCTCGCTGAGCAACAGAACTCAGGATCAGCGGCCCAAGTGTTGGCACACCCAATACAATGGCAATTTCAAGCTCACCCTTGATCATATAATCAAATCGTCCCCCCATGTTCATGACAACAGGGTGCAGCGCATTTGGAACGGCGTGCTTAAAAAGCACCTTTCGGCGCGACAATCCCTTGGCCCGCGCTGTCTCAATGTATTGAGCGTTCATGACGTCAAGAAGGTTACCGCGCATCATGCGTGTTGTGTAAGCCATGCCAGCCCAAACAGAGATCAGCAGTATTGGCCATACGTGAAGGAATAAGTCCCACAGCTTTGCCAAAGACATGCTTTCTTGAACAAGGAATTCGGGGGAATAAAGCGAACCTAGGTAGGGTGAGTGCCAAACGAATGCGAGCAGGTACAACATGATCAAGGCAATGATAAATTTAGGAATGACTATGCCCATAAAGGCGACCACGGTGGCGACGGTATCGCCCCAACGATACTGGTTCACTGCGGCATAAATACCAAGGAGAACACCAAGCGTTTGGCCAAGTACAAGGCTGACGATCGCAATGGCCATACTTCTGGGAAGACGCGTTCCAATAACTTCGGACACGGGACGGCTTTGGGCAAAGGACTGACCAAAATCTCCACTGAGAACAATATTTTTGATCCAAATCCAGTATTGTACTGGCAGCGGTTGGTCCAATCCAAGCTCGGCTCTCAGAGCGTCAGCACGCGGCATCAACTCCGCGCGCGTCTGGCCGGTTTGAGCCATTGTTTGGCCGATCCAAGAATCTACGTAGTCACCGGGTACAGCTACGATAATGGCAAATGAGGCTATAGAGATAGCGATCAGCAGAGGAATGGATATTACCACTCGTCGCCCGATAAATAATAAGAAGCCCATAATTCCCCCAAAGTGTAAGAAGGCGCGGCCCTCTCAGGCCGCGCCCAAGTTTAAAGTACAGGCAGAATTAGTATTCGGCGACTGTACCAGGGAGAAGTTCCGCTTCTTGTTGGTCAGCAGTAGTCCACAAACGTTCGCGGATTACGGCGTCCTCGGCCCATTCGTACATGAACACTGGTGTTCCCGGATGAGCATTGCGAATGCGCTTGTTGATCAACAATGCAGCTGGGAACTGAACTGTACCAATAGAGTAGGCGTTTTCAGTCAACAAAGTTTGCATTGTTTGTGCCGCTTCCGCTTTGTCAGCTGGGTTGTCAGAGCTTACAAATGCTTCGTAAGCATCAGCAATGCCTTGCTCAAACGGCATCCGGTCTCCGGATTGGTTGAAGATAGGACATGCATCGCCTGCTGGCAATGACCGGCACGTTTCAAACGTTGGTAGGATGAAATTGATGCGCCCGAACTTTGCATCAAATGCCCCACTTGCTTCAACTGTGTCAAAGTTCGTTTCGTCAATCGGACGCGGCTGAACACGAATGCCAACTTCAGCCAATTGCGATGCCATAGCATCAAGCTGTTTACGGTCTTCGCCGCGGTTGGCATTGGACAGAACGTCGAGCACAATATCCTCGCCACCCGGAAGGTTGCGAACGCCATTGCCGTCGGTGTCAATCAAACCAAGACCATCGAAAAGAGCATTCGCGATGTCTTGATCAAACTCTTGATACGCAGTGTTTGCAGCATCGAAGTACGGTGATCCTGTTTGGAATCCACCAGTGTACGGGTGTGCAAACGGTCCACGTGCAACTGCTTGACCAATTGCGTCACGATCAAGCGCATGGCTTAGACCCAAACGGAAATCGGTTTCGCGGAAGATGGCACGTAGTGCTTGGCCATATTCGTCTTCAGCTGTGTTTACGTCGTAGTTGAGATCCATCCGCCAACCAAGAACACGGGGTCCAAAGGCAGCACGCACTGGGCTATCATCTGATTGCGATTGCTTCAGTGCTTCAACGAAGTTCGCCGGATCTTCCATATTGGAAAAGTCACCAGTTCCAGCAACCGTTTGAGTTGTACGATCACCCCAAGTTGACAGACGGAAGTGCATTTCATTGAAATACGGTAGTTGTTGACCACTTTCGTCAACCTTGAAGTAGAACGGATTGCGGCGCAAAACCACTAACTCGTCGGGTCTGTGAACGACGGGAACCCAAGCGCCAAGAACGACGGGCGACAGTTCGTCAGCCGGAAGAGCACCTGTGTAAGCTTCGTATGTAGAATCGGAATTGTATGTTGGATGTGACTCTTTCAAAACGTGGCTCGGGCCTGGGCACCCTTGGATGTAGGCTAGCCTCTCAAGCACCGTTTCGCTTTGTGGTGATGAAAAAGTGAATTTGAACGTAAAGTCGTCAATCACTTCCATTGTAGTATCCGCACCACCGAACGAGCCTGCGGCCATACGAGATGTAACGTTGGCATCTTGTACGTTATCTTCCCACCAGAAGCGCACGTCCTCGGTATCGAACATATCACCATCAGACCATTTAGCGCCTTCGATGAGGTTCATCGTCACTTCTGTCGCGTCCGCGTTCCATGTCCAAGAACGGGCAAGGTTAGGCAATGGGCCTGATTGATCTTCACCTCGTATCTGCCACCGTGGACCCTGACGGACGAGACATTCCTGGATCGCCATATTGATGCCGCCCCAGCCTTGGTGTTGACCCGCAGCCCAGTTCCAGCCTTCTGGCCGACCGCCAATAACATGACGGAAAACACCGCCATATTCGCCAACGCCATCAACCATGACGCCCGTTTTAAAAATAATTGGCTCTGCAGGAAGGCGATCTGCGAGAGGTGGAAGTGCTCCTGTACCGACCAACTCAGTCAGGAAGGGTGCTTCGGAGTAACTTTCAAGCGCGCCGTATGTGTAGATATCTTCGCGCCCGATGAGTTCATACTCCAACCCAGACAGGCTAGTCTCTTGCGGAAATCCTTCAGCAACGACTTGACCCGCCATAGATATGGCTGCGGCGGACGACATCAGTAGTCCTCGCGTTAAGTGAGAATAGTTCAATTTAGTTTCCTCCCATGGAATTTTATAACTCCCAAGATGATCAGGAAGTCGGCTCTGTTCTTCCGGCTTTTCGGAGTTTTGTTCCTGTATCTCATCGAACTGTTGCGTGATCCATCGGGCCGTTGCTATCATTGCAGGCACGATAGGAGCTACTTTATGAAGCGCAGGGCAACTCAACGATCTTTGGAGCCGGAGTTTGCAACTGGCCCAACGGCAAAAGATGAACATGAGATTTATCTCCAACATCATGCGCCATCACCGGAGGCCCAGCCCTATCACTTTCACCCAACAATTGAGGTCAATTATTTAACTGACTGCGACATGACCTATTCCTTTTCAGGGAAGAAAGTTTTCGTAGAAAGAAACAGGCTTTGTGTCTTTTGGGCTGCTCACCCCCACCGAACCAAATCGGTTTCAGGCAAAGGGCTTATCACGAATGCGCAGATATCACTTTCGGAGTTTCTGCGTTGGCCATTGCCCCCAGAGTTTCGGAATGTGCTTCTCGGGGGCGGTGTGATCTGCAACAAATCTCAGACAGCGAGTGACCAGTTTTTAACCGAACGCTGGGCCATCGAAAAGGTTGATGTCACTGATGGCCGCCAGAGCTTACATGCACTTGAAATAGAGTCGCGATTATACCGACTTGCGCTAGAGGGCTGGAACATATTGCTCGAACCAATGTCGGTCCCTCCAACAAAGATCTTGGGCGGCAACGCCATTCTTCAATTTGAAAAAATGATACTTTTTGTTGGCAGGAATTTTTCCGATAGCCTGACTGTAGGTCAGGTCGCGGAAGCTGGAGAGATCTCTGTCAACTACGCCATCTCCTTGTTCAAAAGCGTGTTTGGTCGAACGATCAAACAACACATCACCGATGTACGTATTTATCATGCTAAAATGCTGTTGGCTGAAACTGACCGTAGGATTGTGACAGTCGCAATGGACTGCGGGTTCGGGTCCTTGTCTGCATTTTATGATGCGTTTCAATCTCAAACCAAGAACTCGCCTGCCGCCTTTCGAAAGGGACATTTTGATGAAACCTAACCCTATCGAAGTAGAAGTTTTGACATCAAATAAGTGCCTAGTAGCAACTTCAGGAAACTTGGCATGACAGATCATAGCAAGCGGGGAACAGATATTGCAGCTTATGCTGTCATCGCGTTCGACCATCGCAAACAGTTTGTCGTGCTAGAACATATCACACCAAACCGCTTGGACGTTCCATTTCACTTTCATCCTTCAATCGAAATAAACTTCTTGACCGACTGCGACATGACGTACTCATTTTCAGGTGAAAAGTTTCTTTTGAAACGAGGCCATTTTTGTGTATTTTGGGCCGCCCGACCCCACCGCCCTCTGAAGATCGAGGGTCAAGGGAAAATCACTAATGCATACGTTGATTTAGCCGAGTTTCTCCGATGGCCTCTTCCAAAGGATTTTGTAAAAGCGGTCCTTCAAGGAGAAGTTGTTTCGAGTAAGTCAGAGATCGCAGGTGATAACGAAATGGCAGCTAGATGGTCGAAAGAAATCGAGAAAACTGAACCAGAGTGGCAAAGGTTACACGTTCTCGAGCTACAGGCACGCATACACCGCCTCGCGATAGATGGGTGGAATGTTTTACTAAAGCCGCAAGAAGCAAAGAGTGATCTATCATTTGGTGGCGACGCCATCGACCAAGTCGCAAAGATGCTTCAGTTTATAGCTGAACATTTCGCCAGTCAGATATCTCTTTCAGACGTGGCAGCTGCCGCTGAAACCACACAAAACACGGCCATGTCTTTGTTCAAGAAAATCCTAAAGCGGACAATCAAGGAGTATATAACGGACATGCGGGTCTTTCAGGCACAAGTGCTCCTGGCTGAAACGGACAAAAAAATACTCACTATTGCGCTGGACTGTGGGTTCGGGTCTCAATCAACTTTTTATGCAGCTTTTCAAAGTCAAACCGGCAACTCGCCCGCTGGTTTCAGAACAAACGCTCGGCAAAGTTCATCAGCATAGGACGTTAAAAATTCACTCTGGTTCGAAGCAGTTTTTGATCAAAAATCTACTTGGAAGAAATCAAAGTGAGCGGCCGACGGGGATAGTCATTTTCGCATTTTTCTGAATTCTTCCATGCGTCAGGCCGAGTGGGAAGCCGGAGTATTTCGTGATTTTCCAAGAAGTAAAATAAGTGCCGCCAACTAATTTGAGAGAAAGCAAGACTTGCTCAGCCTTCAAATATGCATGTGGTCGCAAATTCAAAGAGAACACAGTTATGAACACCACTGCCGAATACGAGCAACCTCACAGACGTTTCAATCCGCTCACAAAAGAATGGGTTTTGGTCTCTCCCCATCGCAACAAGCGGCCTTGGCAGGGGCAATCTGAAGATACCGCAGCAACAACGAAACCTGCCCATGACCCAAAATGTTTCCTATGTTCGGGGAACACACGGATAAATGGGGAGGTTAATCCCAGCTATACAGGGCCATATGTCTTTCCAAATGACTTCCCTGCATTGCTTTCAGAAACAACTGAAGCAGTTGATACGCAGCATCCATTGCTCCAAGCTGAACCTGTCTCTGGCACAGCGAGAGTCATTTGCTTTTCTGAACGCCATGATCTGACGCTACCCGAAATGGAAGTGTCAGACGTTCGCCGCGTTGTTGATCTTTGGGTCGATCAGACGGAGGAACTTGGAAAAACCCATCAGTGGGTGGCCGTTTTTGAAAACAAGGGCGCGGTCATGGGGTGCTCCAATCCGCATCCTCACGGTCAAATTTGGGCTTCAAATTTTCTACCCAGTGAAGTGGCTCAAGAGGATAAATCTCAGCTCGAATATCTCAAAAAGACAGGAACAAACCTTCTTGTCTCATATGCCGCGCTCGAAGAACGCAAAGACGAGCGCATCGTAGCAATCAATAAACACTGGGTTGTTGTCGTGCCGTATTGGGCGACATGGCCTTTTGAGACATTGTTGCTGCCGCGTCGCCACGTGACCCGGTTAAACGACCTTACATTTGCAGAGCGCCGCAGCTTGGCCGAAATTCTAAAAACGCTGTGCACTAAGTACGACAACCTGTTTGAGACAGAATTTCCCTACACGATGGGTTGGCATGGCGCTCCATACAATTCGGCCAATAACGATCATTGGCAGTTGCACGCACACTTCTACCCTCCCCTCTTGCGATCAGCGACCGTTCGCAAATTCATGGTCGGCTACGAAATGCTCGCTGAAGCACAGCGCGATCTGACTGCCGAAACGGCGGCAGCCCAGCTACGTGTGCTGAGCGAAACCCATTACAAAAATAAATCCGGAGACCAATGAAATGTCGAACCTAACATTGATCAAAGGTGTCATCGAAGATTTTTCCAAGTCCTTCGGTTCCGTCCCAAAAGCATCAGCCTATGCGCCCGGACGCGTAAATCTGCTTGGCGAGCATACTGACTATAACGGTGGATATGTTCTCCCAATGCCACTCTCGCTTGGAACGGCAGTTGCTATCGATTTTGGTGGTGAGCCCGGAACTCTAGTTGCGTCGAGCACCTCATTTGAAGGTGTCGAAACACGGCAACTGGACGACGCGCCGAACGGCTCTTGGACCGACTATGTTCTGGGAAGCATAATGGTCGTCCTTGACGGGAAGACTCCCGACGCTGGAATTCGCGTATCCATCTCAACTGACCTTCCGGTTGGATCGGGGCTGTCTAGTTCAGCCGCCCTCGAAGTCGCTACAATTCGCGCCTTAACGACGCTACTTGGACTTGAATTATCACCTACTGAAATCGCTCTCCTTGCCCGCAGGGCCGAAAATGAATTCGTAGGTGTACCTTGTGGGATCATGGACCAGTTCTCAGTGTCTGTAGGTGATCCTGGGAAGGCCGTATTCTTGGACACCCGGAAGATGGAGTCCAAGATTGCTCCGCTACCCGACACCCATAACTTCATCGTCGTTCATTCTGGCGTTGGCCATAAACTCTCGGATGACGGATACATTCAACGCGTCGCAGAATGTACCGCGGCATGTCAGAATTTGAACGTCGCGTTGTTGAGTGATCTCGGCCTCGACGACATGGACAAGATCGATGCCTTACCCGCGCCTCTAGATGGTCGTGCACGTCACATCATCACTGAAAATGCCCGCGTGCTTCAAGCCGTCGATTGTCTAACCAACGGCGATACCAGTGCCTTCGCGCAACTGATGATCGACAGCCACAACTCACAAAGCAAGGACTACGGGGTTTCTGTGCCGGAAGTAGACGCTTTGGTTGCTGGCGCACTTGATGCTGGAGCTGAAGGTGCGCGCCTTACAGGCGGTGGTTTCGGCGGTTCAATTGTTGCTTTGGTCGCAAAAGATCACGTCGCTGACTGGTGCAAGACCATCGCAGGCGCATTTCCTAGTGCGCGCATCTTAGCCATTACCTGATCGCCATTGTCTTCGGCGTTCGGCTCTCTCTATTAACTTTCTAGAATTGGAATTTTCGATGTCGCAAAGCAAAAACATCCTCATTGTTGGTGGTGCTGGTTACATCGGCTCCCATACCACTTTGGCTCTCAAAGACGCAGGCTACGGCACAATCGTCTACGACAATTTTTCCACGGGCCATCGCGATGCCGTCTTTAGCGACCATCTTGTCGAAGGTGACCTCAGCGATACTGGAAGACTCAGGGAAACGTTGCGGGCATACGACATTGCTTGCGTGGTCCACTTCGCAGCACTGATTGAAGCAGGCCAATCCGTGGTCACGCCCCTACCCTTCTTTGAGAACAACGTCGCCGGAACAGTGTCTTTGCTGCAGGCAATGGAAGCCGAAGGCGTGAAGCGGTTGGTATTTTCATCCACGGCAGCTGTTTACGGCAATCGTGACGATGTTGGGCTCCTGACAGAAGACCTCCAGCGCGCGCCCATCAACCCATACGGCGACAGTAAGGCCATGGTCGAAACAATTTTGGAAACCTGTGTTCCCGCCCATGGTATGCAAGCAATCGCATTGCGTTATTTCAATGCCTCCGGCGCAGACCCAGCCGGTCGTACAGGCGAACGCCATGACCCTGAAACCCACCTCATCCCCTTGATCATTGAAGCGGCGCGCGGACAGCGGCCACAAATCAACATCTACGGCACGGATTATGAAACAGATGACGGCACGTGCATCCGCGACTACATCCATGTCGCTGACCTCGCGACTGGCCATGTCGCAGCGGTCACACACCTGTTGAAATCTGATGAGCCTTCTTTCTCCCCGATCAATCTGGGCACTGGAGAGGGGCAAAGCGTGCGCCAAGTCATCGAAGCCGTCAAACGCGTGTCTGGGAATGATTTTGCGATCGTTGAAACAGCACGTCGCCCCGGCGACCCTGCAATGCTGGTCGCCAATGCTCAGAAAGCCAAAACCGTTTTGGGATGGTCAGCTCAATACACTGAGATTGATTCAATTGTTCAAGACGCATGGAATTATGCGTCTTTGCGGTGAGAAATAATAGCTGAGTTGAGGTAATACTCCTGACCCACGAAGCACACGTCAAGGTAGAAAACGAGCAGAGGCGTACGAACACGAAAAGGCCCATAACAAATTGGTTAAAAACGGGAAATACTATATTGCACCGCAGAACAACGGTGGGCTTTGTCAGAGTAAACTTGCTTGAAGCGGGCAGGGCTAATTTGTAGCGTCTTCTAATGACAAAACACTCCCCATTTCGCTACTTTAAAACCAGCCCTGAAGTCATCCGACTTGCAGTAATGATGTACGTTCGATTTCCGCTTTCTCTTCGTAATGTGGAGGACCTTCTTCATGAACGGGGTGTAGATGTAAGCCATGAAACGGTCCGGTTTTGGTGGAACCGCTTCGGGCCAATGTTTGCATCAGAGATTGCTAGGAAAAGACGTAAGCAGGCACGCAGTCATTCTAATTGGCAGTGGCACTTTGATGAGGTCTTTGTGAAGATCAATGGTGAACGGCACTACCTTTGGCGTGCTGTAGATCACGAAGGTGAAGTTCTGGAAAGTTATGTAAGTAAGCGCCGAGATCGCAAAGCCGCGTTGAAATTCATAAGAAAATCAATGAAGCGCAATGGCCAACCTAAAATTATAGTAACGGACAAACTGCGTTCCTACCGCGCAGCGATGATGATCATAGGAAATGCTGACCGGCAAGAAACAGGTCGCTGGGTAAACAACAGAGCTGAGAATTCTCATTTACCGTTCAGGCGACGAGAGAGGGCGATGCTAAGATTTCGACGAGCGAAAACCTTGCAGAAATTCGTCTCCATCCACGCTTCAATTCAGAACCATTTCAACCAGGAACGCCATCTCTATTCACGCACCAATTTCAAGCTGAACCGTGCCGCTGCTCTCGCTGAGTGGCGCCACCTATTGAGCGTATAGCTTTAGGCTGTGCCAGCAATATGATGCGAGTTCGCGTTGGTTTGATGGCACCTTTCGTCTGCCGCCTGTATTCGTCGAATAGTGGCTTCGAAAAATTTGTCATTAAATGTCGACATTTTAATTAGGGTAAGCTAAACACATTTTTGAGTAGGTTATCAGGGGCGGTTGTGAAGCAGATGGAACGGCAGGGGCACTCGTTGGGAATATACCAAGATCCGAAGAAGGTGGCCTCAACTTCCTTGAGCGATCATGCATTTGTACACCTCAGATGGCGTATTCTGAGTGGGGAATTTACCAGTGGTGAGAAGATACGCGAGCTTACCCTTTCGAGGGAAATGGATATTAACCGTGCGACAATTCGAGAGGCAACGCGCCGGCTCAGCGGAGCCGGTTTACTTGAGATCGACGCGCAGCGTGGTGTCTTCGTGCGCACTTATTCTCTTGATCAGATAAAGGACATCATCGATGTGCGGCGAGCTCTTTGTACGCTGACTGCGTCGTCCTTTATGAAGAGGGCTACGCGAACTGATCGAGATTTGATCACGGCTCTTTATGAACGGATCGCCTTTTCGACGCCGACCACCTATACCAACGATGACTATATCCGCGCCCTTTTGTTCAACGAGGCGGTCTTGCGCGGTGCCCATAATGAGCGGCTCTTTGCCCTATATCATGAAGCGTGGCAGCAAATCCGTATTTTCAAATTGTGTTTACTCAAAGGCATCCATGGGGTGCTAGACGTCCGTGGCTATGATCGCTCGATTTTCGTTCAGGGGGCGGCGCATCGGCGAGAGCTGTTTGAGGCGATCTGCAATGGTGACCAAGCGATGATCAGCCGAGCAATGCGCGCCCCGGCTGACAATTCGCTCGCCCGGGCTCAGGCGATGTTTCAAGAACACCAAGACGCGACTAAATCGAGCTGGCGCGAGATGATTGTTGCAGAAAAAGAGACTACGACGACTTAACAAACATAACCTTTGGGAGGATAAAAAAATGAGGAAACGCAGTTTTCTGAAGACGGCCGCCACAGTTGTGGCGCTGTCGCTAAGCACGGCGCCTGCGATGGCCGAGGTCGATTTTTCAGGTCAAACCGTCACGGTCATAGTGCCTTTTGGTGAGGGTGGCGGCACGTCTCGGATATTTGGTTTTTTCGGGCCGTTTCTGCAAAAATACCTGCCAGGTAATCCATTAGTTCAGATGCAGAACGTGCCTGGTGGCGGATCCATCAAGGGAGCCAACCAGTTTCACAACACGCAAACTGCTGACGGTACTTATCTGCTTGCGACCTCGACCTCGACAGTGGTCAATCAGGCCTCCAGGAACCCGTTGGTCGAATATGATTTATCTGCATATCAGCCGGTTGCGCTGATTGGATCCGAGACACATTGGTTCACCAGTGCAAGCGTGTCTTCCACGCCTTACGACTTCACTCCCCTGGTGGATCGGCCATTGATGCTATACGCCCTAAATTCGCCAAGTTCTGCCGATCTGTTTCATGTCTGGGTATTTGATAAACTTGGGATCAAGGGCGCAAAGCCGATTCCTGGCCTGTCCTCGTCCGCCGGATACCAAGCGTTCCTCAGGGGTGAAATCCAGGTCAGCTCGCACGGGACAGCGAATTATCTACGTCAGGTAGCGCCTGAATTGGAAAGTGGGGCATTTACGGACCTGATGTCGTTTGGGCTAGTGCGTGAAGATGGGAGCGTCGATCGGATGCCCTATTCGCCTGACACGCCAACCTTCCCCGAGCAGTACGAACGTATTCAGGGAAAGACTCTGGAAGGCGCGGATCTGGAAGCCTACCTTGCGATCAACGCAATCTGGAACCAAGCTAGTAAGGCGCTTTTCCTTCCAACCGATACGCCTGAAGATATCGTAGTCGCCTGGCGGTTGGCGTTCGAAAAAATTGCTGCCGATCCGGAATTTATTGCGGCGGCTGCTGAAACGCTTGGGCCGGCGGAGTTGATTATTGGTGAGGCAGCTGGTCCGATCATCAAGAGTGCGGCGACTTTGTCTAACGCCACGGTCGAGCAGCTGAACGCAGCCTTGAAGGCCAACAAATTGACCTTCCGGATCAAATAAGAGCCTAAAGTTGTCGTCCGAAGCCTTAGGAGGGTTTCGGGCGATAAGCATCCCTGCCACTGGAAAACAAACATGGACCTCTTTCTCAGCGTCTTGATTACGCTCTTTGCTTTCGATCACTTCCTTTTTCTCATTGCTGGTACGTTGCTAGGGCTCACAGTCGGGATTCTGCCGGGCCTAGGTGGGACTACGGCACTTGCCATCCTGCTTCCTTTTGTAGCGACCTTTGAACCAACAAATGCGCTGGCCCTGATGATTGGAGTGCTTGCCCCGACCACGACTTCAGATACTTTCCCAGCAGTTTTGATTGGCATTCCTGGGACGGCTGGATCGCAAGCTACAGTTCTAGATGGCTATCCTATGGCTAAGCAAGGCATGGCCTCACGCGCGCTGAGTGCTGCATTCCTGTCATCTTTGATCGGTGGTGTTTGGGGCGCGGTGATTCTGACTTTTGCCATCGTCTTCGCAAAGCCGATTATTCTAGCGGTAGGGTTTGGTGAGCAATTCCTTTTGATTGCATTGGCGTTGATCATGGTGGGTGCGCTGACGGGCGCAAACGTGGTGAAGGGGCTGGCCAGTTGCACTATCGGGCTTGTTATTGGCGCTATTGGGCTAGCTCAAATAACCGCTGATCCGCGGCTGACTTTCGGGACGCTCTATCTGGTGGAAGGAGTGCCTCTGGTTGTTGTGGGAATGGGACTTTTTGCGATCCCCGAAATCGTGGGCCTGCTGCGGTCGAAAACCTCGATTGCCGGTGATGTGGGACTGAAAAACCAATGGGCGCAGGGCTTTCGCGATGTGGCGAACAACTGGTTCCTTGTGTTCAGATGTTCCACCATCGGTGTAATGGTTGGAGCGCTGCCAGGTCTAGGTGGGACGGTCGTTGACTGGATTGCTTACAGCCACATGCGTCAGACCGAGAAGAACATTGAAAACGTCGGCAAGGGCGATATTCGCGGTGTCATCGCACCGGAATCGGCCAACAATGCCAAAGAGGGCGGTGCGTTGATCCCGACCATTTTGTTCGGGATTCCAGGCTCTGGAAACAAGGTTTTGCTTCTGGGAGGTTTTCTACTCGTTGGCATTGAGCCCGGGATTGAGATGGTCACCACGCAGATCGACATGACCTATCTTATCATTTGGTCTCTGGCGTTAGCCAATGTGGTGGGGGCTTCTATTTGCATTTTTCTGGCCCGTCCCATGGCGCGGATCACCACTGTGCCTTACTTCATTCTGGCCCCTATCCTTATCGCGTTAATCTTTTTTGCCAGCTACCAGGTGAACCGGGATTGGAACAATTTTGGCGGACTGCTTGTATTTGGCCTGCTCGGCGTTCTGATGAAGACCTATGGCTGGTCACGGCCTGCTTTGCTGATAGGCTTTTTTCTGTCTTCTAAAATTGAATTGCTTAGCTACCAGACGGCCGCTGTCTACGGCTATAGCTTCCTTTGGCGAACGGGTTCGCTGATCCTTATAGGACTGACGATTGTCACGCTGTGGTTCCTCGTCCGCCAGAAAATTGGTGGTGAACAGCAGACGACACGGACCGATCAGCAACGTAGTCAGATCATTCTGACACTTGGCTTTTTGATATTACCAATTGCCATGATCTTTGGGGTTTACGGTCTTGACGCACGCGCCAGTTTCTATCCGATCGCGCTGTCACTCATCCTTGCTGCAATGCTGATCTTCGTTGCTGCAGGCCAATATGTGACGCGACGCGCAACGATTAGCAAAGAGCCACTGCCTCAAAATTTCATGGTTAGGGATATGTTTACTCAAGACGGAAATTTTGGTCCGCAACTTCGTGAGTTCGCCAATCTTCTGATCTTCCTTGTGTTAATCGTAGTCCTCGGGTTCCCAATAGCCACGCTGGTGTTTATCACTGTATTTATAGCAACAAGAAGCCCTCGCCATACTTTGCTTGGTTTGGGTCTGGCCGTGGGTTTGGTCTCCATCATGTGGACTCTCGCAAGTATGCTGACTCTGCAGTATCCTGCAGGATGGATTTCTGGCGTAATTGATATGCCGTGGTGGTTGTCAGGATACTAAGGCAGTAATTTTGAGATTATTGGAACTTCGAAGGATTTAATAGGATGTCACATCAGAATACAAACTCGATTACAAATAGGTTGCCGTTCGCGCATCGGCAGCAAAAGCCACGGAATAAGGGCCTGAACTATGTCCGTGCGCCTGCGGTGCTTGGAGGTGTTCTTAGGGACACGATTGACTGCTACGCGCCTCATATCGACATCATGAAGCTATCGGGACACCAGGCCAGCATGTGCTCCGAGAGCTCTATTTTGAGTGCAATTGAGAGCTGCCACGCTGCCAATGTTCGGGTGTCTGTCGGTAACCCGCCAATCGACGTCGCGATGACAGGCGGGCGGGCGTGTTTAGAAAAGGTTTTTACAACCTTTGAGGATTGGTCGATTGATCTTATTGAAGTCTCGGTCATTGCGCGATCTGTGGATGAAGACGATCTTGTGACAGCAATTGCTTTGGCTGGTGATCACGGTATTGAGGTGATCCTTGAGGTCGGCGTTGACTTTGCCCACACGACCTCGGGCGATCACGAGTTGTTCCTTCGACGTCGTGCCCAAATTGCCAGCAACGCTTTGACCGCTGGTGCAAAATATGTTCTTTTGGAATCCGAAGGCCTGACTGAGAACCGTAAAGGTGCACCCAACCGATGGGAGGCGGTCGAGGCTATTATTGGACATCTCGACCCTGCCTCGGTCATTATGGAAGCCGACGATCAAGATGTGATGAGTACGCTAATCGATATCTACGGACCGAAGACAAATCTTATGGTCGACTACAGCCGTATTGAAAAGTTAGAGGCCGCCAGACGCGGTTTTGGCCCCTCTCAATTTCTTTGGGGCAAGGTTGCGAGCCTGAGTTCGGACGGCGATGCTTAATAATTGTCTCAGGCCATGACGCCCCGGCCTAACATTCTTTTCATCATGGCGGACGATCATGCAAGCCGCGCGATCAGTTGCTATGGGGGAGGGATCAACCAGACGCCCAACATTGATAGGCTTGCCTCCCAAGGCACGCGTCTGAACCACTGCTACGTGACCAACTCGATTTGCACACCTAGCCGTGCGGCCATCCTGACAGGCACCTATAATCACGTGAATGGTGTGACGACTTTGCGCACTCCTATGGACAATCGATTGCCCAATGTTGCGAAGTCACTTCGTGCGACCGGGTATCAGACTGCGATGATTGGTAAATGGCATTTGGGTGAAGGAGCAGCGCATCAGCCTACCGGTTTCGATGACTGGTCGGTTCTTCCCGGGCAGGGCGACTACTTTAACCCGGAATTCATCGAACCGGATGGACGGGAGGTGTCGCCTGGCTATGTTACGGATATTATCACAGACAAGAGTCTGGCCTGGCTGGATCAGCGCGACCCAGCAAAGCCTTTCTTTTTGATGTGCCACCACAAGGCGCCACATCGCTCCTGGGAATTTGATCCGAAACATCAGGATCTCTATCAGAATGATATCGCGTTGCCGGAAACTTTTGACGATGACTATAAGAACCGAGCCAAGGCGGCGGCTGCAGCCAAGATGCGCATCCGGGACGATTTGACATTCAGGGATCTGGGTCTGGTCCAGCCCAAAGGGGAGGACGGACTTGCCGAGAGAACCGGCATAAGTGGTCTGGATCGCAAAGTTCCAAACCCCATGGATGTGTCTGGATTAAGGCTTGTAGATGCCGACACTGGAGAGGTCTTCACCTTTGGCAACAATCATGAACTGGCCTGCTTTAAGTATCAGCGATATCTGAAGCGATATCTGCGGACGGTTGCGTCGATTGACGACAACGTGGGTCGCCTTTTGGATTACCTTGATGAGGCGGGCTTGAGCAAAAATACTATTGTCATCTACACTTCGGATCAGGGGTTTTTCCTTGGTGAGCATGGGTGGTTCGACAAGCGCTTCATCTATGAACAATCGTTCCAAATGCCATTCCTGATTCGGTATCCTGCTGAGATAAAAGCGGGTTCGGTTTGCAACGATATCGTCTGTAACGTGGATTTTGCGCCTACATTTCTAGATTTTGCAGGAATTGTCCCACCTACTAATATGCAAGGGCAAAGTTTTCGCGACTGCCTGTTAGGGCGCACACCGGATAATTGGCCGCAAGTTGCGTATCACCGATATTGGATGCATCGCGATTCTACCCACAATGCCTACGCCCATTACGGAATCAGAGATCACAGATACAAGCTAATATACTGGTATAACGAGGGCTATGATCTGCCGGGCACCAACCAAGGGGGGCAGGATCGAGAATGGGAATTGTTCGACCTCGACCTCGATCCTCTGGAATTGTTCAATGTTGTTCACGACGCGTCCTATTTGGACGTGCGCGAAGCCCTTTGCGAGAAACTCACCTGCGTGATGGAGAGAATCGGCGATGTACCAGTGCACGTTTAGGTGTTGTCAGACAAACTTGACGGTTTTGCGGTTGATCCCTATTTTTGGTAAATGACAACATGTTCTCCCTTCAAATACTTCAAGACTTCACCTGAAATCATCCGATTGGCAGTGATGTATTACATACGTTATC
>CALFSV010000397.1 GCA_937916485.1 uncultured Paracoccaceae bacterium
ACCGCCCGCCCCGTCTCAAGCTCGTTTTGTCTGACAGTGCCCGTCGATCACATCGTCGCCCCAGCCAAAGCCCCAGCACCAAGCTGTCATCGCCTCCTGAAAGGGGCGCGTGAAGTCATCGGCGGCGGCCAGATTCTTCTCGACGTATTCTGCGCCAAGTGTTGCTTTGCGTTGCTCAAGGCCCTTCAGAAACAGGTCTTCGTCAAATGCGCTCATGTGTCAGCCCTTCAATTTGATTGCGACATTCTTTGTCTGCACGTAATTCCACAAGGCTTCACGGCCCTTTTCGCGGCCATAGCCGGATTTACCGTAGCCACCAAAGGGCGTTTCCACCCCGCCTGCATACCATTCGTTCACAAAAACCTGCCCCGCCCGCAACTGCCGTGCGGCGCTTGTGGCCCGATCCAGATTGTTCGTGAAAACGCCACCAACCAAGCCATAAGGCGTGCCGTTCGCGATCTTGATCGCCTCGTCATCGGCAGAGAATTTCAGGACGGAAAGAACCGGGCCAAAGACTTCGCTCTGGGCGATTGTCATATCTGGCGTGACATTGGTCAGGATCGTCGGCTCAAGAAATGCTCCGGGCGTATTCAGCTTGTGCCCGCCGGTCGCAACAGTGGCCCCTTCATGCTGTGCGGCCGTTATCATGGCAACGGCGCGGTCGCGCTGCGCGTCAGACACCATCGCGCCCATCGTCGGGCCAAAGTCGGGCTGATCAATCCCTGGTTTGACGATCAGCGATTGGGCAACACCCACCATACGCTCGACCAATGCGTCATGCACGCTGTCATGGACAATCACGCGGCTCATCGCCGAGCAGACCTGACCTGCGTTGAAATAGATGCCCCAGCGTACGTCAGTCTCGAAGGCCTCAAGGTCGGCATCATCATGGACAATGGCAGCCGATTTGCCGCCAAGCTCCAACACGCACGGAACGACGTTCTGCGCAGCAGCCGTCGCGATGGCGATCCCTGTTGGTACTGATCCTGTGAAAACGATCTGGTTTACATGCGGGTGCGCGGACAGAGCCGCTCCTGCCTCATGGCCCAACCCGCACAGGATATTCACCGCGCCCTTTGGCAAGCCAACCGCCTCAGCCGCATGGGCGAACCATGCATTGCTGAGCGGTGTGAGTTCGGGTGTCTTGATGACGCAGCTATTGCCCGTCGCGAGTGCGGCCGACAGCGAACGCGCAGTCATTTCAACAGGATAATTCCAAGGGATGATTTGGGCGGAGACACCAAACGGCTCGTAGGTGGTGAAATCGAAGTAGTCTTTGCCAAGCGGGATCGAGCGGCCTTCGACGGTTTCAGCCTGATTGCCATAATACTCGAAATAGCGCGCAGCCCCTTCGACCTCGATCCGCGCCTCCCAAAGCGGTTTGCCCTGTTCGAGCGTCAGAACGGGGGCAATCTCGTCGATGTGGTCCAGCAAGAAGCGGCCCATTGCCTGCACCATCCGGCCCCGTTCTACGGGGCGCAGGTCCGATAGGTCGCCGGACATGTGGACCCGACGGGCCGCCATGACCGCACGGTCTACATCGCCCGCATCGGCAAGCGCCTGTTCCGCCAGTTTTTCACCCGTTCCGGGGTTGATAACATCGATGCGTCCCGCGCCGCCATCACACCACGCGCCGTCGATGTAGTTTTGCCAATAGGTCTTCATGTCGCTTTGATCCGGTGTTGGTAAAGGTGATCGTAATGCGGCTTCATCCGCCTGTGCACACGGCGCACGCGTTCGGGGGCATCGGCAACTTCGACGTAGCGGCGCGTCTGCGGCGTCAGGCCGGTGGATTGCGCCAGATTGGCGTGAAAGCTGCCCCCATCCCACCACGAATGGGCTGATGGATCTCCGCCCGGGGCCCATGACATCGCCTCTGGCAGAAACGGGATACCCACTGCATCGCAAAAGGCTGCGACCATGGCGTCTGGGTCTTCAAGCAGATCGTCGCTGTCGATCACGGGGGGCGGCGTGCCGTTCAAAGCGGTCAGCAGGTCGTACAGGGCGCGTTGCTCAGGAAAGCCGACCTCCAGCTCATCAAAGTCGGGCCATTTGTTATATATACTCGAGATCGTCTTGGCCGGATCGCGGATCAGGAAGGCATGGGTAAACTGCCCCAGAAAGTCGGGCGTCCACATGTGGTTGATGTAGTGGGGGAAATCCTTGAGGAAGACCGGACCTTTTTCGGCGCGGGCCTGAATGTCGTCCCAGACGCTTTCAATGGTCAGACCCTTGGTGGTTTTCTCCCCCTCTTTGAAACGCGGCCAAAGCGGGTCTTCGCCCTGGTACCACGCCTCGCCGAAAGGTTCGTGCAGGCAGTCGAGATCACCGCGCTGGCGCATCATCCATTCGAATGCGGTGGAGGTAGAACGCGGGATGGCCCAAAGTGCTATGATCTTATGCATGAAGGCTCTCCAACAGGCGGCTTTGCGGTGTGGTCGGCGCGATGCCGAGATCTTTCATGATCCGCCAATAAAGGGCGGTGTCATGGCCGATCACAGGCTTGCCCAAACGGGCCTCCATCGCACGGGCCAGATGCAGCGGTCGTTGCGGCAAACCCGACGGGCCAGAGCGGAAATTGCACATGCCGTTGATCAGATAGGCGTCAGCCTTTGGCGCCTTATCGGCCACGTAGGAAAAGCTCTGCTCAAACAAATCACCATCAAAAATCCAGCGTTTGGCATTGACCGTGGCCTGATCGGGGAACCAGCCCTGATCCACAAAATTGCCCGCCCAAAGCACATCGAACCCTGCTTCGCGCAGGAAGCCGGCGGTGCCCTGCCACCATTCGGGCCAGTGGTAGGCACCATTCAAGGCTACCTTTTCGATGCCCTGATCGCGCAAAGCCTCGACCATTGCGTAGCCGGCCATGTGAAACCGGGTCTCGTATTTGTCGGACAGGTCGGCGCAATGCTGACGGATGCCTTCAACGCCCAAACCGCTGGCATGGACCCAGTTTGACCCGACCTGCCCGCAGACATCGACCCCGTTGCGCGCCATGCAATGCACAAAATCATCGAGCATTCCAAAGTTCTTTTTACGCTGGTCCAGTCCATGCGCGTAGTCGGGCACATGTAGCATCCAGCCGTGCACCCCCACACTATCCGGCGACATGCGCAGGAAATCCGACGGGGCGGCGTCAAAATCAAACGGGGGGCAAGTGAAGCCGACCTGATGGGGGAACAGCTTTTGCTCTGCCGTCCATTGAGTGGGCATTAAGGTATCAGCCATCAATCGCTTCCTTCATCCAGCGTTGCAAATGCATGACGGGATGTTCGGAATTGACCCCGCCTTTCGGGTCCACCACCAGCGGGCCGGGCTTGTAACCGCGTGACTGCAACCCGCGCTGTACGCTTTCGACCAGATGAATGTCTTCCTCTACGGTCGTCGCGCGATCCTGCTTGGCCAGCAGGCGAACCTTTTCATCGTCAATCCCATCGACAGAATACCAACCGCGCCAGACGACAACGTGGTCCTTATCCACCGCACGCCAGTGATAGGTGTTCAGCACATTGCCGGGGTAGACCTGAAACGACACCATCGGCCAGAGGAACCAGCTGGAATATTCGTCGGCATGCTCGAACCCCGAGTTGATGTCATAGGTCATCTGGTCCAGCGATTGGCATTCCGTTGTATGGCGCAGACACATGCCCTGCGGCTGGATGTCATAAGTCTCTGGCTTCACCACCCCATTGGCAAAAGTTGGGTGGTTCAAAGAGCAGTGATAGCATTCTGAATAATTCTCGACCGAGACCTTCCAGTTGCAGTTTTCGGGAATTTCCACCCATTCAAGCGGCTTCAACGCGGCCCAGTTGGGCACCCATTCTTCCAACTCGGCCCGCGCGCCCGGAAACCAGTCTTCCATCGGGGCGGCATCGGGATCAAGGTTCACAAAGACAAAGCCAAGGAATTCTTCAACCCTGACCTCGGTCAGGCAAACGGATGATTTGTCAAACCCGTCGACGGCCTTCAGGTTCGGGCCGGCGCGCAACTCGCCCGTCAATTCGTAGGTCCAGGCGTGATAGGGGCAAACGACAACCCGCGTTGTCCCGGACCCGCTGACCAGTTGATGGGCGCGGTGCTGACAGACGTTGTAAAAGACGCGGATTTTCTCGTCCCGGCCGCGGATCGCAAACAGGCTCTCGCCCGCAATTTCAAAGGTGGCGTAGGCGCCGACCCCCTCTACTTCGGATGCATGGCACCCAAATTGCCACGTGCGCGCCAGCAATCCTGCGCATTCCACCTCGAACACGCTGGCGTCGGTATAGTATCGCGCATCAAGCGACCGGATCGGTTCTGTCATTTGTCCTCCGCATAATACATGCCAAGCTGGTGGCGGCGTTTGTGAAAGGTCTCTACCCGCTCGACGATTTCTTCGCTGGCCACGGCAACGACGAAAGACAAAAGCGTCTCCAGCAGGGCAATGGTGCCGATTGACGACGGGAAAAACTGGGGCGTGTCGACCGAAACGACGAATCCGTGATCGGCACCGCGCAGGATCGGGCTGGCCGGACTGTCGGACAACGCGATGATTGTCATGCCTTGTTCGCGGGCAATCTCGACCGCTTTGACCACCTCTGTGCGGTAAGGCCGGCTGGTCATCGCGATGAGCACATCGCGGCCATCGGCCCAAGCCAGATCATCAGCCGGGGTTGACCCCGGCCGCGGGATCGCGTGGAATTCCGTCATGCCTGTCGAGGCGAGGTAGGTGAAATTCCGGGCGACAGAATTGTTTACACCGACCCCCAGCGTAAAGACCCGCCGCGCAGCCCAGATCGCCTCGGCGGCGGCTTTCAGATCGTCGGTGGAGATTGCGGCAAATGTCTCTTCGATATTGCGCAGCGCATCCTTGAGCATATCCGCATAAAGCCCGCCGAGATCACCCGACTTGCGGATATCCTGCAGCCATCGCGCACGGTCGGGGAAGTCGGCAGCACCGCGCCGTATGGCATCGCGGAAAGGCGCGCGGAAATCCTCATAGCCTTCAAATCCCACCTGACGCGCCATCCGCACCACGGTGTTGGGTTTAACGTTTGCCGCCTGCGCAATCTCGCGCACGGTTGAAACACCCACATCGCGCGGGTTTTCCAACACATAGGTGGCCGCCTTGCGGGCTTCGGGCGTCAGGTCGGGTAGCTCTTGAGCCAGCCGTTCCAGAATCGCAATTGATACATTTGTCCCATTCATGATTGACGATGGTATTTTTGTTTGCTTAGGTTGTCGAGAGAAAAATCGACTCGCTGAAAGGGATAACTGTGGCAAATGAGTTTCCATCGACTGCACGGGTGGTCATCGTCGGCGGTGGCGTCATGGGTGTGGGCTTGGCCTATCATCTGGGCCACGAAGGCTGGGGCAACGACACCGTTCTGCTGGAAAAGGCCGAACTGACATCGGGCAGCACATGGCATGCGGCAGGCCAGATCACCCATTCGACATCCAGTTTCGGGTTGGGCAAATGTGTTGATTATAACATCGGGCTTTATTCCGGCGGGCTAGAGGCCGAGACGGGCCAGCCTGTCACATGGCACGGGTGTGGGTCCTTCCGGCTGGCCTATACAACAGATGAAATGGACTGGTTGCGCCACACGCTGTCGGTCGGTCGGTCGCTGGGGTTCAACATCGAGTTGGTGGGCCCAGAGAAGGTCGCCGAACTGCACCCTTTCTATAATCTCGACGGTGTGTTGGGCGCCCTGCACACGCCCGATGACGGCCATGTCGACCCCACGAACGTGACGATGGCCATGGCCGCTGGTGCGCGGCAGAAAGGTGTTAAAATCATCCGCCAGTGCCGCGCCACCAACATCACGCAATTGCCCTCGGGTGAATGGCAGGTCGAGACCGACAAAGGCACGATCACCTGCGAACACGTTGTCAATGCGGGCGGCACCTATGCGCGCCAAATGGGTGAATGGTCAGGTTTGCAACTGCCGATGACCTCAATGACTCACCACTATTTTGTCACCGAACCGGTGCCCGAATTCGAAGCACTCGACAAAGAGCTTCCTGTTATCCGCGACGACAAAAAGGTGTCGGGCTACATCCGGATGGAGCAAAAGCGCGGCCTCATCGGGATCTATGAGAAAGAGAACCCCAATTCTGTCTGGCACGATCACTGCCCGTGGGATTATGAAAACTGGCTGTTTGATGCCGATTACGACCGGGTCATGCCATATCTTGAGGAAAGCCTGAACCGCATGCCGATCTTTGCAGAGCTTGGCATTCAACGCGAAGTGCACGGCGCGATCAGCCACCCGCCCGACGGCAACCCGCTGATTGGCCCTGCCCCCGGCGTGCGCAATTACTGGTGCTGCTGCGGCACGCAGATCGGCATCGGCTGGGGGCCGGGGCTGACCCGCGAGCTGGCCCGCTGGATGGTACACGGAGCAGCCAACATCTCGATGCGTGAATACGATCCGCGCCGCTTTGGCAGCTATGCCAACAAGGAATGGCAGGTGGTGAAAGCCGAAGAAGATTACTGTCTGCGTCACGAAATCCCGTTCCCGCATTTCAACAGATTGGCAGGGCGGCCTATCAAGCCTTCGCCATTGCACGAAT
>CALFSV010000398.1 GCA_937916485.1 uncultured Paracoccaceae bacterium
CGCTTCGCTGATCCCGTTGGGAGCCGTGTCAGATTGTTCGTCTAGGGTGCGCAGCACTGCGCTGGCACGGCTTGCCCTTGATGGGCATTCTGGCATGGATCAGGGATCAATCAGCGAATGGCGTTCGGAAACAGGTCAGGAAATGTCCGTCGTCAGGGTTTTTGGATTCGTAGGCTGCCCAAGCTAAGATAGAGTTTGGCTCATCTGTTTGGTTTGATTTTGCAGCGCGTTGCCTGTGATGCAAGCGTCGCGCTTCGAGCGTCTTTCGTTTGATCCTTTCACGATGAGCCAGAAACCCTCTCTTATCAAATCGCCCTATTTGGTCCCATATCTGGAGATGGCAGGGCATAATGTCTGGGTGTAAGGTGCACTCGAAAACATTCGCTCAAAATTCGATGTCAGGGGGTAAAGTCTCGATCACGTGGACTATCGGATGTTTTGATGACGCACATAAGCCAAGACAGAGTATTCATACTGCCTTTATAACCCGCACCCCTCAGGAAAAAACGCCTCGGTTCTGCCGGTGACCCGGTAGGCCAGCAGCCCAACCCACTCCTTCACGCCGATGTTTAGGTCAGTTAGGTTTTCGGCAAGGTTCCATCCAATCTGCTCCCGGATTTTGCCGCCGCGGTAGTCTGTCGGGTAGGGCACCAGGTTCCGCCATCCTGCAGCACAGAAAGTCCCAAGTGCGCGCGGCATATGAAACGCGCTGGTCACCAGGATCCAGGGGCCCTCGGCGTCCATCGCCATGGCGCGGGAGAGGGTGGCGTTCTCTGATGTCGAGCGTGAGCGCCCTTCGACAATCAACCTGTCCTCTGAAAGCCCCAGTTGGCGCAGGATGTCAGGGCCCAGATCGAACGCGCCCTCGGCGACTGGCGTCAATGCCACTTTGCCGCCCGTATAAAGGACAACTGCTTCGGGATACTGCCGCGCGAGCTGCATGGCGGCGATCAAGCGGTCCCCCGCGTGGTTCACCATTGCCACCGAGCCTGCATAGTCCGGCGCCTGATCTTCCGCCCCGCCAAGAACGAGAATGCCGGCCGGTCGCGTGACGACTGGCTGCGCGCTGTAGGCCCTCTCCAGCGGGTTGAGGACAAAGTTGCCGACTGGAAATACGCCAACGACAACCGTGATACTGAGTGCAACCGCGAGGGACCGGGACGCCGCAATGGCGCGCCCAAGCCGCAAGAAGAGGAGAGCTAGCGCAAAGAGCGCCACAAGCAGCGTCTCCGGCCGGATCAGCAGCCAGACGGTCTTACTGGCGATCAAAAAAAGAGTGTCCAAGCCGGGTGTTTCCCTGTGTCATTCTTTACAAGTGTTGAAGCCTACTGCGGGTTCGTTGAGGTTTCTCGAAGCAAATGCACCGCTGCGGCTTTGAGAACGGCGCACCTTTTGTCCGAGGGCCAACGTTATCGGGCATTTGAAGGTAGGGGGGGAGGTCAAAAGAAAAAATGAGGAACAACCCTATACACAGTAGAAAGTTGGCTGGTTTAGCCTAATACTCGTCTTGTAAATGTGCTATACTCGCTGTGACAGCAAACGGACGGGTCGTTGAGATATGGCGAAAAAGCCCATTGAAATTCACGTGCCCGAAGGCAGGCAGGCGGCTTATGAGAAGGTACCAGTGGACAGGCTCCAAGAGGCGTTTGGGGTCAGCGACGTTGCACTGCTACAGCAGAAAATCAATGAAATCGCCGAGCTTCTTTGGGTCCACGAGGATGCAAGCGAAGCGGCCACACATGCACGTATCGTCCGCGCGCTGGAGCTTTACGAAAGTCTGGAGCCCGCCGATGGCGCCGAGGGTATGCTTGCTATGCAGATGGTTGGCACCCATGACGCCGCACTGGAGTGCCTAAAGCGCGCGGCACTATCAAACCAGACAATCGCAGGGCTTGATATGGCCTTAAAGCACGCCCATAAATTGATGACGCTTTATACGCAGCAACTCGCAACGCTCGACAAACACCGCGGCAAAGGCCAGCAGAAGGTGACTGTCGAACACGTAAATGTCCAAGCTGGGGGCCAGGCGATTGTCGGACATGTTGTCCATGGCGCAGCCGGGACACATGAGCCGCCACCAGCGGCTTTGGATCACAAGGACATGTC
>CALFSV010000399.1 GCA_937916485.1 uncultured Paracoccaceae bacterium
ACCAAAAAATGTCTTCTGGTGGTGCCCTGTGGCTCTCGATAGTATGGTATTAGCATCCTCACTCATAACCTGAAGGTCGTAGGTTCAAATCCTACCCCCGCAACCAAATTATCACGTGTTTCCGAATGCTTAAGCGCCGCCCTCCAGGGCGGCGTTTGCGTATCCAACACCTGTGGAAGCACTGTGGAAGCAAGAGGGCGCGAAGTCCTTCGTGCTTCCACATGAGCAGTTGGGCTCAGCGCTCCTCGATGAATACACTGCACTCCTTCGAGTGAGACATCAGATTGTCGATTCCCGCGGTCACGTCCCATCTCAGGTTGACCCTCGGCCCGTCATCGACGGTCTGAATCGTCACAACGCGATCATGGAAATGGCGATTGCGTGCAGAGCGGTGATGGAGTTCGGGTGTAACCGTGATGCCGGCAGATCGCAGCTCAGAGCGCAACGCGCTCGACTGCGATTGCGGCGTATCTGGCTCGCCATGATCGGGATTCCACACGACTGCAAGTCGCTCGATGTCGACGCCCGCTGACCCAGCGGCAGCGACAAAGCTCGCAAGGCGACGACGGTTGTGTGGGCGAACGCCGCACCAAGGATCCTCGATTTCAAGCGCGACACGGCGCCCTGCTACGCCTTGAAACAGCGGTGTGAGCGCTCGGGCGGTGCCCGGTCGGAAGCGGAAGACGCGCAAACGTTCTGTAAGCCCAGCCAACGGCCCCGGCAGCGTTCGGACGCTGTCCTGCACCGACGCAAGCCAGCTGTCGCCTGCTGAACACGAAAAAAAGGTGGCTGACCCCCTCCAGTGGCCCGGCAAGAGCCGCCGCCGCGTCCTGCAATGCGTAGAACGCATCCACAGAGGCCTCTGCCCCAACACCCTTCAAGACAGACAGGCGAGGCGCATTCGCAACGGCCGACCCGTCGAGCGTGCCAAAGCGAAGCTGGCCGGATCGCTCGTATGGCGCCAAAGCATAGGCAATCTCACGATCGAGGCCTGTCGGGGTACCTGCATGAACCGCGCCCGGTGGAAGTAGATATAGGGCATGCCTGTTCGAGGCTTCATCGAGCCAGTTTCGCAATGCCCGCGCGCTTGTGATCGCCTCGGCCCGATCTTCGGCCCCCCAGAGATTTGCCGAGGAAACGGCCACCAGCCCAGCTCCCTCGAGGCGCACCCGCAACGTCGCCGCCGCGGTCTGCGCTACAGGGACCGCAGCTGCGGGCGCATGAGCGGGACGCGGTGTCGACTCTGCAAGCAGGCCGCGCAACCATTCGAACACAGGATGACGATCGAATTGATCCCAGTAAACCTGGTTTGAGTAGTCATTCAAGCACCGCGAGCAGCTCGTCTCGCAGGCTGCGCCACGAGGGCAATCCAGGATCGCGATCGCTCGACCCAGCAGCACGCGGGCCGAGAAGCGAGAATCGTCGAGCAATCGACGGCAGTAGCCGGCACCGCCTGGGACTGAGTCCGATAGGATGACCAGCGGGGCCGCACCGAGAAGCTCAACGGTCGCGCGGAGGTCTCTTGGGTCGGTTTCAAGAATGTCCGCTGCCGAAAGTCTCAGTGCCTCTGCCAGCGTTCTAAGGAAGCCATCCCGGGCTGCCCGCCGTTCAGTCTCCGAGGGGCGATCAGAAAAGTCTGGAACCGGCTGATCGATGCGGATCCCCCGAAGATCCGTCTCGAAAACATGTGCGAGGTCCACAGGCCAGCGGAGGGATTCAACCCGGCACCGATCTCCGGTACGCGGGTTCTGATGAACTGCCCGTATCTCGACCCCACCAAGTGCCTCTTTGGGGGCAGGCCTCGCGTGCTCGCAGGTTCGGCACCAAAGATAGCCCGCGCCCTGCGGTCCGCGGTTCAAGACGAGCATCCGTCCAGGCTGACTGCCCTCTGGTGCGATAGCCGGCGCGAAGAAATGCGTGACGCGTGCAAGGTCGGAAACCTGGAAGTCCT
>CALFSV010000400.1 GCA_937916485.1 uncultured Paracoccaceae bacterium
CCCCTGAACGCGCCCCTGTGATCCAATGCCTTCAGAACGATTAACAGGACGTTAACGTCAGCACTTGACGTAAGGTGAATGGCCTTGCCCAGGTCACCTTGTGCATCAGGTCGTAATCCTGTTGAACACACACGAACCAGACAAGGACCTGCACGCCGATGACAAGTTGGATCACCATCTGCGACACCTGCAAACGCGAAGGATGGGAGGCGACGGATATGTCGCGCACCGACGGCGAGGCGTTGGCGGGCCTGATCGAGGCCGCCGCATCGACCGCGTCAGATGTCCGAACCCGGCGCGTGTCTTGCACCATGGGGTGCGAACGGGCCTGCAACGTGGTCATTCAGGGTGCCGACAAGATGGGCTATTCCCTTGGCCGGTTCGAGCCGACCGCTGACGATGCGCAGGCCATCGTCGACTATGCCGCCCTTCACGCGGCCAGCGAAACGGGGCAAGTGCCCTATCGAACTTGGCCCGCCGGGGTCAAAGGCCACTTTGTCAGCAGACACCTTCCGGTGCCGTCCGACACATGACCCAGCCACGCGACCATGGCGGCGGACTGGACGCAGCCGTTGGCCGCTATGGCGGCTCTCGCACCAGCTGGGTCGATCTGTCGACCGGCATTAATCCGGTTCCCTACCCGGTTGGCCCTATCGAAGACGGGGCCTGGACAGCCCTGCCCGATCAGGCTGCGATGGAGCGGCTGCTAACCGCCGCCCGCAGCTTTTGGAAGGTTCCAGCAGAGGCCCGGATCATTGCGGCCCCGGGGGCATCGGCGCTTATCGCCCGGATGCCTCATGTGACCGGGGCTGACAGGGTGTACATTCCCGGACCCACCTACAACGAACATGCCGCCGCCTTCCGGGCCGCCAGCCGGGAGGTGAGCGATGATGCGGCCGCCCCGGCCCGGGTCGTCGTCCACCCCAACAATCCCGATGGCCGGATGTGGCTGGCAGACGAGTTGGCCGATTGCAGCACCTGCATCATTGACGAAAGCTTTTGCGACATCGCGCCCAGCGCCTCGCTGGTCAATCTGGCGACACGGCCGGGGACCATCGTCCTCAAGAGCTTTGGCAAGTTCTGGGGACTGGCCGGTTTGCGCCTTGGGTTTGCGATCGGGTTGCCCGAAACGCTTGGTTTCGGTGGCCCGGGTGAAAGCCTGGCGGACATGCTGGGGCCCTGGGCCGTTTCCGGACCGGGACTTGAGGTCGGGGCGAGGGCCCTTGAGGATACCGCCTGGGCATCCGACACACGAAATCGGCTTGCCCTCGATGCCCAACGTCTGGACGACCTTTTGGTCGGGCGCGGCGCAAGAGTCGTCGGTGGGACCGATCTTTTTCGGCTTTACGAGGTCGACGACGCTGCCCATTGGCAGGATCGCCTTGCGCATGGGCATGTCTGGTCGCGGATCTTTCCCTACTCGGACACCTGGCTGAGGCTTGGCCTGCCAGCGCCCGACCAATGGGACCAGCTTGAGGCTACGCTTGCCGCATGTGGGCCAAGCGGCCTGGCAGGCACGGCATGACCATCGCTCTGATCGCGGCGCTACTGCTGGATGCGGTTTTTGGGGAACCGCGCTGGCTTTGGGGCAGGCTGCCCCATCCGGCGGTCCTGATGGGGCGGGCGGTTGCTGCGCTGGACCGCCGTATGAATGTCGCCCCCTACCAACGGATCAAGGGCACTCTTGGGTTTGCCGCGCTTGTTGTGGCCGCTGGGCTCCTTGGATGGGCGATTGCCGCCCTGCCCGGCCAGCTGATCGACGTCGTGATCGCTGCGGTCCTGCTCGCCCAACGCTCTCTCACCGAGCATGTTGGTGCCGTGGCGGATGGGTTGCGGCTGTCGCTGCATCAGGGTCGGCGGGCCGTTGCGATGATCGTCAGCCGGGACACCAAAAGCCTCGACACCTCGGGCGTTGCCCGTTCCGCCATCGAAAGCGGGGCTGAGAACATGTCAGACGGTGTGATCGCACCGGCCTTTTGGTTTCTGGTCGGCGGACTGCCCGGCCTGATGATCTACAAGGTGACGAATACCGCGGATTCCATGATCGGCTACCGGACGCCGCGCCACGAGGCCTTTGGCTGGGCGGCTGCCCGGTTTGACGATCTCCTCAACATTGTGCCTGCCCGCCTGACCGCCCTGCTTATCTGGGCGACCCGCCCGGGCCGTGGCCGGTGGAAAGATATCCGGCGCGACGCGGGCCTGCACAAATCACCAAACGCCGGCTGGCCCGAGGCCGCCTTGTCACGGGTGATCGGCGTGGCCCTCGCCGGGCCGCGCAGCTACGACGGGACAGTTCAAGACTTTCCCTTTGTGAATCCCGATGGCCACCGGACGCTTGGGGCGGATGACATTGATGCCGCCAACCGGACCCTCTGGCGCAGTTGGGCCCTGTTCCTGGCGCTTCTGGTACTGCTCGCACTGATATGATCACGCCGATCTGATCGCGTAGACTTGCAGGATGGGCTGTCCCTGCTAGGCTCTCTCCAACCCCAAGGGAGTTGCCATGTTGCGTTTTCCGTCTGTCCTGTTTGCCTACACCGTCGCCGCATTCGCCAGCGGGCCTCTGTCCGCTCAAACCTGCGGTGGCGACGTCGCCTCCTTCAAGGCCGGACTTGTCACCGAGGCTGTCACCCGGGGCATCCCACAATCCACGGCACAGGCTTACCTGCAATCCGTCACCATTGACCCAAACGTCATCGCAGCCGACCGCAGGCAGGGTGTCTTCCAGCGGGACTTTATCGATTTCTCGCGCCGGCTGATTTCACAAAACCGGATCGACAACGCCCGCCGCAACGCAGACCGCTACAGCGCCGTCTTTGACCGGATCGAGGCCAGCTACGGCGTTCCACACGGCGTCCTCTTAGCCTTCTGGGCATTCGAGACGGACTTTGGCGCCGTGCAGGGCGACTTTAGCACAGCCAACGCCCTCTTCACCCTCGCCCATGATTGCCGCCGACCCGAGCTGTTCCGCCCCCAAAACTTCGCCGCCATGACCCTGTTCGAGCGTGGCGATCTGGACCCACGGACGACGACAGGGGCATGGGCCGGTGAAATCGGCATGGTTCAGATGCTGCCCGAGGACATCATCGAGAACGGTGTCGATGGCGATGGCGACGGGCATATCACGCTCAAGACCTCGGCCCCGGACGCCTTAATGTCGGGGGGCCGCATGCTGCAGTCGCTTGGCTGGCAGGCGGGACAGCCCTGGATGCACGAGATCGTCTTGCCCGACGGACTGGACCTGCGGCTGACGGGCCTCGACACCGAGATGTCGGTGCAAAGCTGGTCCGATCTTGGGATACGGGGGCGGAATGGCCCGCTTGCATCCGGGAACCTGCCAGCCTCTGTTCTGCTGCCCATGGGTCGCGATGGGCCTGCCTTCCTCGTCTACCCCAACTTTCGGGTCTATTTCGAATGGAACCAGAGCCTCGTCTATGTGACCACCTCTGCCTACTTTGGCACCCGCATCATGGGCGCCCCGGTCTATGACCCGGGCAATCCCGACCCGGGCCTTTCGGGCGACGAGATGCGGGCCCTGCAAACCCGGCTTGTTGCTCTGGGCTACGACGTCGGCGGGGTCGATGGTATCCTTGGTGAAAAGACCCGCGAAGCCGTTCAGGCCGAACAGGAACGCCTTGGCCTGCCACCAGATGCCTGGCCCACGCGCGACCTGCTAAACCGTCTGTGATCCGGCCGCAGTATCACTTTCGTCAGGTCAGCGGGCGTGTGCTGATCTGGGATGTGCAACGATTGACGCGGCTGGCCGCAGACCTGCCAGTACAAGATCATCCGCTTGGGCAGATCAGAGAAATCGACGAGCCCTACTGGTTTGCGGCAACCGATGATCAAGCCACCTGCCGGGCTGTCCTGACACATGCCCGCCAGATCGATGCAGCGGACCTATTCTATCCGATCCTCCTGTGCGCCGAAGGCCGGGTGATGGATGGGATGCACCGGGTCATGAAGGCGCTCGATCTGGGGCTGGCAACCATCAAGGCCAGACAATTCAGGTCAACCCCGCCGCCCGACCACGTGGACGTAGCACCGGGCGACCTGCCCTACCAAAGCAGCGACTAGGGGAGCAAACCGCCGCTAGGCGACCAGCTGTTCGGCCTTTTTCAGATCGACCGAGACCAGCTGGCTAACCCCCTGTTCGCCCATCGTCACCCCGAACAGGCGGTCCATCCGGCTCATCGTGACGGCATGGTGGGTGATGATCAGAAAACGGGTGTTGGTGCGCCGGGTCATCTCGTCCAGCAGATCGCAAAAGCGGGTGACGTTGGCGTCGTCCAGAGGGGCGTCCACCTCGTCCAGCACACAGATCGGGGCCGGGTTGGCCAGGAAAACCGCAAAGATCAGGGCCAGCGCCGTCAGCGTCTGTTCGCCCCCCGACAACAGGCTAAGGACACTCAGCTTCTTGCCCGGCGGTTGGCACATGATCTCAAGGCCCGCCTCCAAAGGATCATCGCTTTCCACCAGGACCAGGCGGGCTTCACCACCACCAAAAAGATGGCTGAACAGGGTGCCAAAGTTCTCATTCACCTGCTCAAACGCGGTCAAAAGGCGCTCGCGGCCCTCCTTGTTGAGGCTGGCGATGCCGTTGCGCAGGGCGCGGATCGCCTCTTCGAGGTCGGTCTTTTCCTTGAGCAGGCCATCATGCTCTTCCTGCACCTCGCGGGCGTCTTCCTCAGCGCGCAGGTTCACCGCCCCAAGGGCATCGCGCTGGCGGCGCAGCATGGCGACCTCGGTTTCGATGGTCTCGGCGGGGGCCATGTTTTCGGGATCGGCCCCAAGTGTCTCAAGCAGCTTGGACGGGGTGACCTCCTGCGCCTCCATGATCCGCTCGGCGGCAAAGGTGACAGCTTCGCGGGCGGCATCGGTGCGGGCCTCTGACCGGGCACGGGCCTCGCGGGCCTCTGATGCCGTCCGCTCTGCCTCGCGTTCGGACAAGGTTGCCTCGCGCAGGGCCGTCTCGCCTTGGGCCAGGGCATCCGCGGCCTTGGCGCGGCGGGCCTCGGCTTCGGCAATTGCGGCCTCCAGTTCCGACCGCTTGGCCGCGATTTCCTCGGGCGCCGCCTGCGCCGAGGCCAATTCGGCCTCTGACGCGGCCTTACGCTCTGCCAGTTCAGACATGCGGCGGGCGGCAGTATCAAGACGATTGCGCCAGCCGGTGATCTCCTTGGTGATTTCCTGGGTGCGGCGGACACGCGCCTCACCCTCACGGCGGATCTCGTCATGGGCGGACCGGCGGGACATCATGGTAATGCGCGACGCCTCGACGGCTGTGCGAATATCCTCGACCGCCGCCCGCGCGGCAGCAAGATCGCCCAGCCCTTCACCACCGCGCTGCGCCTCGATCAGGGCCTTGCGGGCGGCCATTGCCTCATCCTCATGGCGGGCCAGAGCCAGGGTCGAGGCCTCGCGCCGACCCTCTGCAAGGTCACGATCCGCTTCGGCCCGGGCAAGGGCACGATTGGCCTCTGCCACCAGTCGGTCGGCCTCGCGGCGGGCGATACGGGCCTGTTTGTCCGCCTCGGTCAGGGCAGCAAGGCGGGCGGTCAAGGCCTCATGCGCCTGGGCCGCACCTTGCGCCCGAGCCGCGACGTCCTCGAGGTCGCGCTTGAGCTCGACCAACCGGTTAAGTTGCTGCAGCCGCAGGGCCGCCGCCGACGGTGCGTCCTCAGCCCCGGCCCGGAACCCATCCCAGCGCCAAAGATCGCCCTCAAGGCTGACAAGGCGCTGACCCGGACGCAGAACAGCTTGCAGGCGGGGACCATCCTCGGCGGATACCAGGCCCACCTGACCCATGCGGCGGACCAGAACATCGGGGACCGTGACGTAGTTCGTCAGGGCAAGCACACCCTCCGGCAGTACCGAGACATCGGAATAGGCCGGCAAGGCGACCCATCCCGAACGACCGTCCGCCCCGATCGCAGGCGCCCGCAGGTCATCCGCCAACGCGGCGCCTAGGGCCTTTTCATAACCCGACTTGACCTGAAGCAGGTCTAGGACCTGCCCACCCTCTTTGGTATCCCGCTCAACCAGCCGCGCCAAAGCTGCCACTTCTGCCCGCAACGCACTAGCCTCGCCTTCCGCCTCGGACCGCTGGCCACGGGCCTCGGCCTCACGACCCTGGGTCTCGGCCCGGGCCGCTTCGGCCTCGGCAAGGGCGACATCGACTTTCGCAGCGGTCGCCACGGCCGTCTGTTCGGCCACGCCGGCGGCCGCAAAATCAGTCTGCGCCTTTGCAAGGGCCGCCTCTGCCCCGGACAGGCTGGCCTTGGCACGCTCGGCCTCGCTCTCGGCCTTGGCAAGGGTCTTGCGGTTGTCTTCGATAAGACGTTGGGCCGACTGATGGCGGGCGGCCAGGCGGGCGACATCCTCGGTCTGCTGCGACAGATCGGATTCGCGGGACTGCAATACGCTTGCCGCCTCGCGGGCGGCCTGGGCGGCAGTCTCAAGGCGGGGCTCGTGGCCCTCACCGGCCTTGGCCAATTCCCGGGCTTCCCACTCCAGACGTTCCATCGTCTCGCCCGCATCGCGGTTCAGGGCTTCTTCCCGTTCGATATCGCGGGCCATCTGGGCGATGCGATCGGACAGGGTGCGGATGGTCTCCCGGGCACGGGTCTCTTCTTCGGTCAGGGTATCGCGGCTGACGGTCAGGCGCTGCAGGATCGCGCCAGCAATCGCTTCTTCCTCGCGCAATGGGGGCAAGCGATCCTCAGCACCGGCGCGCAGGCGGGCAGCCTCACGGGCCGCTGTTTCAGCCTGGGCCGCGGCCACAGTCCTGGTGCGCTGCTCGGCCGCGGCAAGGCTCGCCGCCTCATCCGCCTCTTTCCAGCGACGATACAACAGCAGCCCCTCGGCCTGGCGCAGCGCCGCCCCGATCTCGCGGTAGCGGGCCGCCTGGCGGGCCTGGCGGGCAAGCTGGGCAAGCTGCTGGGCCAGTTGCTCCAACACGTCGTCCACCCGGGTCAGGTTGGATTCGGCCCCCCGCAGCTTCAACTCGGCCTCATGACGACGCTGATACAGGCCGGAGATCCCGGCCGCCTCTTCCAGAATGCGACGGCGGGCGGTCGGGCGGGCGTTGATCAATTCGGATATCTGGCCCTGCCGGACAAGGGCCGGAGAATGAGCCCCGGTCGAGGCATCGGCAAACAGCATCTGGACATCGCGGGCGCGCACGTCCTTGGATCCGACCTTGTAGGCTGACCCCGCATCTCGGGTGATACGACGGATAATCTCAAGGGTATCGGCATCGTTAAAGCCCGCCGGGGCCAGCCGCTCAGAATTGTCCAGGATCAGCGACACTTCGGCATGGTTGCGGGCCGGGCGGGTGGCTGCACCGGCAAAGATCACGTCCTCCATGCCCCCGCCCCGCATGGCGGTGGGGCGGTTCTCACCCATGACCCATCGCAGCGCTTCCAGAAGGTTGGACTTGCCACAGCCGTTCGGGCCGACAACGCCGGTCAGACCATCTGCAATGATCAGGTCGGTCGGATCCACAAAACTCTTGAACCCGTTCAGACGCAGTCTGGTAAAGCGCATGGCGCTGCCCTCGCGATTCTCGCCCCTTTGCAAGACTGCCTGTCACACAGCGCCCGAGTCAACGCAGCCCTACTAGTTTCAGCGGCTCCTCGCTACTTATCCACAATATATAGTATGAACTTGCCGGGGGAGAGCGACCTGCCACTCCTCATCTCGCCATAAATATCCCCGCCGGAGGCTCCCGGGCGGGCCAAAAGCACCGCGATCGGGCACGAAGGGACGCTGGCCACCCCTGTCAGGTCGTAAACGTACCTTGACGCCACCCACCGTCAAAGCGCACAAACAAAGTGCATGGTTCCCCCACAAATGTGCAAAGCGCAGGGGGATCAAAAGGGAATGTGGTGCGGGTCGATCCCTAGACGGGAGATCCAAGTCCACAGCCGCCCCCGCGACTGTCAGCGGTGAGCGTCCGTCAACCAGCCACTGGACCATGTCCGGGAAGGCGACGGTACGTGAAGACCCGCAAGCCAGGAGACCTGCCATGCGCACGTAACCCATGATCCTGTCGGGTGTGACGGGAGAGGAGATAGACTATGACGATCCAAACAATGACCGCTTCCAACGGTGCCCGTGCGACGACCGATATCCTCGGGATCGCCCTTGTCATGGCACTTGGCCTTGGCCTGATCTTTGCGGCTGGCTTCAGCCATGCCGCCGGTATGCATGACGTGGCCCACGATCAGCGCCACGCCATCGGCTTTCCTTGCCACTGATGGCGCCCCGCGCCTAAGATGACCAAACATCTGCTGACCAGCGGGCTTATCGCTGGTCTGGTGGCAGGGCTGCTTGCGGCCCTGCTCCAGTTTGTCTTTGTTGTTCCGCTCTTGCTGGAATCCGAGCTCTATGAAAGTGGCGTCCGCGCGCATTTCGATGCCGTGGGCGGCATCCAGTCGCCTGCGGGCGCACCGTCGGTCTGGGCGGATGTTTCACGAAATATCGGCACACTCGCCATGAACGCGGTGGCTTACATCGGTTTTGCCCTCGTTCTGGTGGCAGGCTTTGCCCTGGCCGAATCTACCGGCCACCGCGTCACCGCGCGTACTGGCATGATCTGGGGTCTTGCAGGGTTCGTTGCCCTGCATTTGGCCCCCGCCTTCAGCCAGCCGCCTGTCCTGCCCGGAACGGTCGGTGCGGCGCTTGATCAGCGCCAGTACTGGTGGACAGCTTGCGTTGCTGCCACCGCCCTGGGGCTGTCAGCCTTGTCCTTTGGCCGTGGCCCGCTCATGGTCCTGATCGGGCTGGTTCTGATCGCAGCTCCCCACATCTTCGGCGCACCGCGGATCGACGTCTATTTCGGGATCACCCCGCCAGAGCTGGCCGCCCTTTTCACCTCCCGCTCGCTTGGCACGGCCGGGGCGTCATGGGTCGCACTCGGCACGCTTGCCGGTTGGCTCTGGTCGCGGCAGGATTAGGCAGGAATGCGCCCGATCAGGCACAGCCGCAAATCTCCGATAGGCCGGGCATCTTTAATGACCCCGCCCGGCGCGGCGGCGTACAGGGACGCCAATGCGACGATCTCGTCCATTCGCGCCGCCACATCGACATTGGCAAACAGATACGCCGCCTTGCCCGGCGCCCGCAGGCTCAGCGTCGCGGGCTTGCCACATACATTCATGCACTCAGTCAGCGCGACATCGGCACCGCCCAACCGGGCGCGTAATTCGGTGGCCAGCACCTGGGCCTTTCCCCCAAGACACCCCGCACAAATCGTGACCCTGTCGCGCATCGCCTTTGACCCTTTCCCCTGCTAGACCCCATCCGTCCCGCAAAGGAGCCTGCCATGCAAGCCAAGATCCCCGCCACCGTCGTCACCGGCTTTCTCGGCGCCGGAAAGACCACGCTGATCCGCCACATGCTGCAAAACGCGGGCGGCAAGCGCATAGCCCTGATCATCAATGAATTCGGCGATCTTGGCGTCGACGGCGAAATCCTGCGCGGCTGCGGGATCGAAGCCTGCGCTGACGAGGATATTGTGGAGCTGTCAAATGGCTGCATCTGCTGCACCGTGGCCGATGACTTCATCCCCACCATGGAAATGCTGCTGGCCCGCGAAAATCGCCCCGATCACATCGTGATCGAAACGTCCGGCCTTGCCTTGCCGCAGCCCCTTGTCCGCGCCTTCAACTGGCCCGGTATCTCGACCCGGGTCACGGTTGACGGCGTTGTGACTGTCGTGGACGGAAAGGCGGTCACCGACGGCCGCTTCGCCCATAATGTCGCCGCTGTGGATGCCCAGCGCGCGGCCGACGACGGTTTGGATCATGACACCCCCCTGTCGGAGTTGTTTGAGGACCAGATCGCCTGTGCGGACATGATCGTCGTCAACAAGACCGATCTCCTGTCCGAAGAGGAATCCACCGCCCTTCACGACCGCCTCAAGTCCGAAGCGCGCGCTGGCGTGCAGGTCCTGCGCGCCTCCATGGGCGCCTTGCCCATCGACGTCCTTCTGGGTCAGGGCATCGGCTCGGAAACCGACATGGACGCCCGGCACGAGATCCATCACCACCATCATCACGACGACGACGATGAAGACCACGGCGACGAGGACCATGATGACGACCATCATCACGACCACGGGCACGACCACGGGCACGAC
>CALFSV010000401.1 GCA_937916485.1 uncultured Paracoccaceae bacterium
AGAAGGCGCGCTTGTTGTTAACAACAATGCAGCAGCCGTGTTGCTGACGCTGAACAGCCTGGCGCAGCGCAAAGAGGTGCCTGTTTCACGGGGCGAGTTGATCGAGATCGGTGGGGCCTTCCGCATGCCGGACATCATGGCACGCGCAGGGTGCAAGCTGGTGGAAGTTGGCACGACCAACCGGACTCATAAAGCAGATTTCGACTCTGCGATCGGCCCTAAAACCGCATTGCTGATGAAGGTCCATACCAGCAACTTTGAGATAAAAGGCTTTGCCAAAAGCGTCTCGGAGGAGGACCTTGCGGGGATCGCGCATCGTTACAATCTGCCCTTTGTCACGGATTTGGGCAGCGGCACTTTGATTGACCTAGAGCCCTACAATCTCCCGCACGAAACAACTGTCACAGAAGCTTTGGCGTCCGGGGCGGATCTGGTGACATTTAGCGGTGACAAGCTGCTAGGTGGGCCACAGGCGGGCATCATTGCGGGCCGCCGCGATCTCATCGACAAACTCAAACGCAACCCCATGACCCGGGCCATGCGGCCCGATAAAATTACCCTGGCGGCCCTGCAAGCTGTTCTGAGGTTGTACACCAACCCCGAGTGCCTGGTGGAAGAGCTGCCGACATTGCGTCTTTTGACGCGCAACCCTGTGGAAATCGAACAGTTAGCTGGCCGCTTGGCCTCGGTCCTTCAAGACTGTTGCAAAAAATTCGAAATTGTGGTCTCGCGAACCCATAGCCAGGTGGGCAGCGGGGCCCTGCCAATCGATAGATTGCAAAGCGCTGCTCTCAAGATAACGCGGCCGGATTTGCGCCGCCCCGGTGCTGCGTTGAACAGGCTTGCCAAGGCTTTTCGCGAATTGCCGGTTCCAGTGATCGGGCGCATTTCCGATGATGCGCTTTGGTTTGATCTCAGATGTCTTGAAGACGAAGAGGGGTTCGTCGGAAACCTACAAGATCTGAAGATGTCATGATCATAGCAACGGCAGGACATGTGGACCACGGCAAGACTGAGCTGGTCAAGGCGTTGACAGGCATTGATACTGACCGTCTGCCCGAGGAAAAAGCGCGCGGATTGTCTGTGGACCTTGGATTTGCCTATCATACTCTGCCCGACAATACGATTTTGGGGTTCGTTGACGTCCCCGGTCATGAGAAGTTCATTCGCAACATGCTTGCAGGTGTCGCGGGTATCGAACTGGGTTTGCTTGTGGTTGCTGCTGACGACGGGGTAATGCCGCAAACACGTGAGCATCTTGCCATATTGAGCCTCATGGATATTCGCCAGTATATCGTCGCACTGACCAAGATTGATCGCGTGTCGTCTGATCGTGTGTACGACGTCGCCGATCAAGTGGATAGACTTTTGACTGCCGCAGGGCATGAGGGCGTTACCATCTATCCGGTCTGCGCGCCTAAAAACCAAGGTATTGGGGCGCTGATGAATGCGCTGACGTCACGTGTAAAGGAAGCGAGCGCTTGGTCAGCCGAGCATCATTTTCGGATGGCCATAGATCGGGTGTTCACGCTGAACGGTGTTGGCTTGGTTGTCACTGGAATGGTCTTTTCCGGGGCCGTCCGTACCGGCGAAAGCATGACACTCTCGACCGATGGATCCCAGGTTCGGGTGCGCGGGATCAAAGCGCACAATACTGCAAGTGATGGTGCAAAGGCGGGAGAGAGATGTGCCATCAACATCGCCGGGCGCGGCCTGAGCGAAGCGTTGGTTCGGCGCGGGAACTGGCTGATGCATCCCAGCTTGTACGCCCCGACACGGCGCATCGACGTCGAGGTGCAAGTGCTGGCGAGCGAAACTGGTCCGCTAAAACACTGGACACCCACCCATCTGCATATCGGTGCTGATCATCTGTCCGCCCGCGTCGCAGTTTTGTCAGGCGGTGCTATCCCTGCGGGTGGGCAAGGATTGGCGCAATTGGTGGTATCGCGGGATGCCTTTGCCGTTCATGGCGACACTTTCGTGCTGCGCGATCAGTCTGCCCAACGCACGATTGCCGGTGGACGCGTGATTGATCCTTTCTCCCCAAAACGTGGGCGCGCAAGGCCCGCCCGGATCGCAGCGCTGAACGCTTTGCAACATCAAAACGTCTCTGATGCCCTCAGGGCACTGACCGGTGGCAGCGAAACCGGGGTCCTGCTTGCTCCGTTTTCAGTTGCATACAATCTTCCCGGGCCACGGTTAGACATGTTGATTGAAACGCTTAGTTTGCGGCGGGTGGGCCAACAATCAAAGCAACGGGTTTTCTGCGAAACACAATGGCGCAGGCTAGGTGCCAAAGTTGTCAAAGCGGTTGAGGGATTTCATCGCTCAAAGCCGATGTCGCCCGGTGCAAGCGTCAAGGACATTCAACTGGCGCTCACGCCGCACATCGAGACTTCAATCCTTGAAGATTCGCTTGGCACCCTGATCGAAGAACAGCGATTAAACAGTCGAGGCACCCGCTTTCATTTGCCGTCGCACAGCATCCGGATCTCCGGGCGAGACCAGCAGCTTCTGGACCGTGTGGCCTCTAAACTTGCGCCACGGTCAGGCACGCCGCTCAGCCTGCATCAGGCCGCGGCGGATCTGAAAGTTGACGTGAAGACCCTGGAAACGGCTCTAAAAACGGCCAGCGGATTAGGCGAAATGGTTTTGATTGGTAAAAATCGCTATGCGCCAACGCCCTTCGTGGCAAAGCTTGGCGTGGTTGCTGAGCGGCTGGCTGCAAATTCTGCTGATGGGTATTTCACGACTGCCGAGTATCGGGATCAAACGAAGCTGGGCCGAAACTTTGCCATAGATGTTCTGGAATATTTCGATCGGGTCGGTTTCACCGAAAGAAATGGCAACACGCGTTGCATTCGGCGTTCCGTCACAGATGTTTTCGCGGTATCATCTGATGCTTGATATGGAAGAGGATCGCACCCCGGTGGGGCGCCTGGATTTCAAATCCAGTGAGGGGCGTACAACGTCTCTGGTGGGTTCGACTCCCACGCTCTTTCGCCAACCGCATTTCGCCCCCAATACCGAGCGGGCCGGATGATGACGCGCCAGCACCCAATCGAACATGATCTGGTGTTGGTCGGTGGCGGGCACAGCCATGTCGAAGTGCTGCGCCAGTTCACAATGCACCGACCCGAAGGCGTAAGGCTGACGCTGATTTCGCGCGATATCGAAACGCCCTATTCAGGCATGTTACCGGGATATCTGGCCGGGCATTACACATTTGATGACTGTCATGTGGACCTAGCACCACTTGCGCTGGCGGCGGGTGCGCGATTGTATCAGTCCCGCGCGGTTGGTCTGGATTTGTCATCTGGCCGGGTGACGTGCTCGGATCGCCCGCCCGTGTCGTTTGATACGGTGTCAATCGACATCGGCTCCACACCCGAGATTGCCTCAATACATGGGCACGAACACGCCTTTGCCATCAAACCGGTTCACGCCTTTCTGGAGCGCTGGAACCGCCTTGAACCCCGTTTGCTTGCGCTTGACCGTGAGATTGAGCTTGTGATCGTCGGCGGCGGCACGGGCGGTGTCGAGGTCGCTTTGTGCCTGCATCACAGATTGAAGGCAGCCCTTGAAAGAGCGCAAAAGCCCTTGGGGATCACCATCCATGTTGTCACAGATAAAGCCGATATTCTAACCAACCATTCAGCAGCGGTGCGCAGACGCCTGCGGGCGGCATTGCGCCGCAAAAATGTGCAGATTCACACGCAGCAGAAGGTGGATCGCATCACCCGGAATGCTGTGTGTGGTCCAGATGGGTTCAGCCTGAGCACAGATGCCACGGTGATCGCAACACATGCCGCGGCACCGGGGTGGTTGCGTGATACGGGGCTTGGGCTCGACCCTGCCGGGTTCATCCGTGTAAACAGCCAACTGCAATCCGTTTCAGATCCACGTGTGTTTGCCGCGGGTGATATCGCGTCGTTTGATCCGCCGCTGGCCAAGAATGGTGTCTATGCCGTGCGGCAGGGGCCGGTTTTGGCGCAAACCATGCTGGGGGTTCGGACCGCCGCGCCTTCGGCAATCTTTGCACCGCAAAAAAGAACCCTTGCGCTGATATCCACCGGGGACCGAAATGCGATTGCCTCTTACGGGCCGTTTGCCGTGGAAGCGGGCTGGATCTGGCGGGTGAAGGATTGGATTGATAAGCGTTGGATGACCAAATATCGCGTGTTGAAAATGGACGATGCCGCTCAGATGGCCCCGATGCGTTGTGGCGGGTGCGGTGCGAAAGTATCCGCAGATATACTGGGCCAGGTGCTGTCCGAATTTCAAAACGATACGGATGAGGATATCCTGATCGGCCTTACCACCCCTGACGATGCGGCTGTGATCCGCCCGCCGCAGGGAAAGGTGGCGGTTCAGACGGTGGATCACTTCAGAACCTTCATCGATGATCCTTATCTGTTCGGCCGGATCGCCTCGAACCATGCGCTGAGCGATATTTATGCGATGGGGGCTGATCCCAGCACAGCGCTGGCAATTGTCACGCTGCCTTTTGCGAGCGAGGCGATTTTGGCGGATGACCTGCGTCATATGCTGATGGGCGCACGGGAAACCCTGCAGGACGCGGGCGTCCGGTTGGTGGGTGGCCACACCGGAGAAGGGCAAGAGATGTCATTCGGTCTGTCCGTCACCGGATATGCTGACGAAAACAAGCTGATGAAAAAGTCCGGTTTGCGTGAGGGCGATGTTCTGATCCTGACGAAACCACTGGGCACGGGCGCGCTATTGGCAGGTTGGATGCAGGGCCGCGTCAGGAATGACGCTTTGCAGGCGGCAATTGCATCAATGGTGGCCTCAAACCGGGAGGCCGCCCGCATATTCGCGGCGCATGGGGCGTCTGCCTGCACAGATGTCACCGGGTTTGGTTTGCTGGGGCATCTGGGGGAAATGGTCAGGGCCTCGGGTGTGCATGCTGTGATTGACCCGCTGCGCATTCCGATATTGCCGGGGGCTGCGGCAATGTTGCGCGAAGGTGTCCAGAGCACGCTGCATCCGGGCAATCGTGACGCGGCCAGCCGATACATTAACATGGGTATTGATCTTGCCGATGAAGATATTCTGTTCGATCCGCAAACCTCAGGCGGATTGCTTAGCGCGGTTCCAGACCAGTCTGTTGAGAAAGTGATAGTTGCCCTAAGGCAAGGCGGTGCCATCCATGCTGCAGCTATTGGCCGCGTGACTGAAGGTGAACCCGGACGTATCAGCCTAAAGCAGCAATGCGCTGCAATTTCACCCTCATCAGCCCACACAAGCGAGTGATGATCAGTGCTACGCCCCAATGGGAAACCAAGTGACACAGGCCCCCGAAATTCACCATCCAGCGGCGGATGAGCCGGGCAATGGGCCTTCGGACCAGAAACGCGGCGCCATAAGGGACATCTCGACAATCTGAAGCATCACTTTGTTGTCGGACGCGACCGACACGGCTTCGAGTAAAAGCAGCATCCGTCCGGTCTTGGTTTCTTCCCAAAACCATTTGCCCATGAGTTCCAGATCATCAATTCCGTCGCGGTGCGTTCGTGTTTCCGTGAAATAGGCTTCCAGATCCTCGACCACGAGCTTCAGCAACGGAATGGCAGGCATGCCTTTTCTGGGGCTTGGGGGAACTTCCCCATTCAGGAAGCCCGCAACAAAGGGCGCAAGCTCGTCGATCTCTAAGCCGCTGGCCCCTACTGTGGTGCGGCCTCGTGCGGCAACGGCCGCATCGTAATCCGATCTAAGGGCAGCCATTTCGGCAGTCACCTCGGCCAGAACGACATCCACATCACCAATGTCATCGACACTCAGAACAAGGTCTGGCGGCAAAGCATATCCCATGCGCCCATTCTTGACCGGGATCACCTTGGGGAAATCCTCGATCACCGGGCCCTTTTCTGTGTCAAACAGATCAAACGCCGCGCGTATGACTTTTTTCTGGAAGGCCGGGTCATTCGGTTTGCCCATGCCGCGCCCCATTGGGAAATCCAGAAACAATGACCGAGGCGGCTTGATCGCCTCAATATGCTCGCGCACGAAGCCAACCAGAACGGTCGATAAGCCTTCGGATTCAAAATAATGAGCCAGCCCGCACACGGCGCGCGTGCAAAACGGTCATATAGGTATCAGCAAAACCGTATTCACACCGTCCTGCTTCATTTGCGCAGCGGCTTGACGGGCTGATTTCTCCATGGTGACGGGATCTGCCGCCCCCATGAAAGAATAGTGATCTTCTGCAACCGAACCTATTTCCCCGTCAGTGGCCATTTCTTCAAGCCGGTCTAACGGGATAATTGTATTCAGATCCTGTTGCCAGGCCGAGCGATCAAACTCGACAGCCACATGGGTCATCACCAAATCACGGTCGGTTTTGTGAAAGGCACGATAATCCTTTGCCAGCCAAGAAAAGGGCTTGTCCTCACGACGGTGAACAGCCGCCGTAGAGACGATTGAGATACGCCGTTCATGTGCCGGTACAGGGGGCGTCCACGAAGCATCGTCAACGGCTGGCAAGTCGAGATTTGAGATAAAACCCCGGGCAACGGCGGGCATTTCGGATATCTTGGTCAAATCATTTCTCCAGCCAGTGAACAGAACGTGTTGCGTCGATAATGAAACCTCAACCGCAATGTGGCAAGCGAAACATATTGAATTCTACATTCAATGTAGCTGAATGACTTCTAGACGAATTTGAATCCATGCCAGCCACAACAGAGACATTGATCCTGAAACGGCACCCGTATCGCGCCTTTGGGCAGCAACGGCAACACTGCAGGATAAGCCAACACAATGAACCCAGACTCTGTCGGATAGTTTGAGCGATTTTCGCCTAATCCAGTCTTGTTAGAAGCCTCATTAGGGTATCGGCCAATACATCAAAACCGGCTATCTTTGAGTTGCTAATTTCAGCCTACCAGGCGCCATACCCGAAGTCGCAAAATGCCAGAACCAGACTGTGGTGCAAAGTGCAGCAAACGGCAGCAAAGTCCGCGAAGCAGACCTCGGTCCAGCACGCAGCGAATGTCTCCTTTCAGCCCATATATATGTTTACACTCTTCTATGTTTCTAAACATACACTTCCATAGGCTTGTTGGTCCGCCCTGCCGTACCGTTGTGGTGAGGAGCGGGACATGCGGCAGTTGCGCGATGACACACATCTGAGACTGAACGGCGAGGTGCGGATGTATCGTCGTGAGCAAA
>CALFSV010000402.1 GCA_937916485.1 uncultured Paracoccaceae bacterium
TGACAGTACCGATCTGAGACCTTATTAGTTTTACAGCACCGTTTTTAAAACTTTTTGCCCCTTAACAAGATGGTTCGCAAATCTTGTTCGACAGGGGGTAGTTTGTTCAAATTCAGAGCAGTGTGAAGATCGACAATATGGCTTTGCATTAGTTCTTCTGCGAGCAATCCGTTGTTCTCTGCAAACGCTGCTATCAAAGCGTGATGTGCGTGGCTTTCACATAACGCACTTTCGCGGCGCCAGTAAAGTGCGATGATTAATGATGAGCGTGCTATTAAAACACTGATCATATCTGCAATAGTTTTCTGTTTTGCAATCTTGGCGATTTCAAGGTGGAATTGGCCAGACAAGAACAACGCGCGGCCCCGATCGCCATCCGCAAGTGCAGCATGTTCGTGAACGATGTGATTATTTAAGAATGTTACGTCATCCTGAGTCGCTTTCAAGGCAGCACTTCTAGCGGTTCGCGGTTCTAACAATTCACGCGCTTGAAACACTTCGTGGGCTTCGGTAGGGCTTGGCTGTGCCACATATGCGCCCCTATTGCGTTTGATTTCGACTATCTGCTGATGCGAAAGCGATTGTAATGCGGCCCGTACAACTGTTCGAGACACACCATAGATTTCTGACAAGTCGTCTTCGCCAAGTTTGGTGCCGGGTGTCAAACGGTGTTCGTGCACCGCACGCGACAAAGCGCTGGAGATCTCATCTGATCCGACGGGTCGAATCGCTTTTTTCGACATACCTAAAGTCATTCTATTTCCTATCGAGTGAACGTCAGAGACAGCGCGAATGCACAACCCCAACGGGCCCCCATAAAGCATTGCTTTAGTATGTGTGCAATCACGATCGTATACAATATTGTGCGCAATATTTGACCAATTGTGGATTCCGTGTTTAATTTTTAACCAAACCGCCAGAGTTTTCGTGGGAACAATATCAAAAAGTTTGCTCTGCGGCGGCCTAAGCAGATCTACAGGAGTTACTAAATTGCGGGTGAGTGCGTGAACAAACAAGATTTAGAGATGGTTTCGGTAACCAAAAGATATGGCACAACAGTTGCTGTACAATCAGTCAGTTATAAATTTAAAGCTGATAGCTACACTTGCCTGCTGGGCCCCTCGGGTTGTGGAAAATCCTCCACCCTTCGAATGATAGCTGGCCATGAAAGCGTCAGTGAGGGCTCGATCGTGTTAAGCGGGCGTGACATTTCACACCTTCCGCCTGCGCAGCGAGGTACGGCCATGATGTTTCAGAACTATGCACTGTTTCCACATCTCAGTGTTTTAGACAATGTGGCTTTCAGCCTCAAAATGAAGGGAGATTCGAAGTCCGATCGGCACAGATCAGCTGGTGAAATTTTAGAGCTTGTTGACTTAACTGAGCTCGCCAACCGGATGCCAGATCAACTCTCAGGTGGACAGCAACAGCGAGTGGCTCTTGCCCGTGCTTTGATCACGCGACCTCAGGTTTTGCTACTAGATGAGCCGCTCTCTGCTCTTGACCCCTTTTTACGTATTCGAATGCGCGGTGAGCTGCGCAAGCTACAGAAAGAGTTGGGGATCAGTTTTATCCATGTCACGCATGGCCAAGATGAAGCGCTTGCATTGGCTGACGATATCATAGTGATGAACAACGCCGTGATCGAACAGGCAGGCCCCGCGCGCGATGTGTTCAACGTGCCAAAAACAAGATTCGTGGCGCAATTTATGGGGGGTCACAATGTAATAGCCCTGCCAGATGGACACTTCGCAATACGGACCGATGCTGTGTCAATAACAGAAGCCAAACGGGGTTCAGTAGAAGGAAGTGTCACCGCCGTCGAATACCAGGGCACCCATGTTTCGCTGTCGGTGCGTATCACTGGCGACCAAGAGGTTGTGGCTTTAATCCCAGATACAACCTTTTTCTCCAGACCGCATCACCCGGGTGACCGGATTGGTTTGCATTGGGACGGCAACGATCAACACAGACTGAAAGCATAAACTTCACTATAAACCGACCAAAAAGGAGACGAACTAATGACTAAATTTACAAACAGCAAAGGACTAAGCCGCCGAACCCTATTGAAGGGTGCAGCCTCAACAGCCTTAGCTGCTGGTGCAACTACGCTTGGCGCTCCAATGCTTTGGGCTCAAAACATTAAAGATGTGACAATTCGACAGTTTGGTACAGGTGTGTCCAACCTTAACGATGTTGCAACAAAGGTTAAGGAAGATCTGGGCTTTACGCTTGAAATGACCGCATTGGATACCGATAGCGTCACACAGCGGGCAGCCACGCAACCTAACAGCTTTGACATTGCTGATATTGAGTACTTTATTGCTAAAAAGGTTTGGGGTGCAGGCAATTTGCAGGCAATGGATACCTCTAAGATTGTCAACTATGACAAAATAGCCGGAACGTTTCGCAGTGGCCTTTTGACGCCAGATAGTACAATCGCCCAAGGCACAGCGCCTCACACCGTTGGCTTTACATCCGGCCAGAATGGTACTGACTTTGTTCAAGAAGAGTCTGGCTGGATGACCTTAATTCCGACAATATATAATGCTGATACGTTGGGCATACGCCCCGACTTGATCGGTCGCCCGATCTCTAACTGGTCAGAGCTGCTAAACCCAGAATTTAAGGGTAAGGCATCGATCCTGGATATTTCATCTATCGGGATCATGGATATGGCGATGGTCGTGGAGTCCATGGGTGAATATACCTACCCAGATAAAGGCAACATGACAAAAGAAGAGATCGACCTGACGATTGGGATTTTCACCGAAGCCAAGAAAAATGGTCAATTCCGCGCCTTCTGGAAATCATTTGACGAGAGCGTTAACCTGATGGCGTCTGGCGAGGTTGTAATCCAATCCATGTGGTCCCCGGCCATTACAGCCGTTAAATCCCAAGGTATCCCATGCGTTTATCAACCACTTGAAGAAGGGTATCGTTCCTGGGGTGGCGGATTGGGTATTTCGGCTGCACTTTCTGGTATAGAGCTGGACGCAGCATACGAATACATTAACTGGTATCTGTCTGGCTGGGTAGGTGGCTATTTGATGCGTCAGGGTTATTACTCCGCTGTTCCCGAAACTTCCAAAGAGTTCATGTCCGCTGACGAATGGGGCTTTTGGTATGAAGGCAAAGCCGCTGAGGGAGATATCCTGTCACCAACCGGCAACAAACTGGCCGGCGCGGGCGAGGTTCGAGATGGTGGTTCATTCTTTGACCGTATGGGATCGGTTGTTTGTTGGAACTCTGTAATGGACGAGAACCAATACATGGTGCGCAAATGGAACGAGTTCATCGCTGCGTAAAAAAATACCGGGTGCGCTGTCAAGTGGCGCACCCATCACTTTGCTTAAGAATGCCCTATGAAAAAGCTACGTAATAATTTCGCTGTATCAAGCCTGTTGATGGTGTCACCCTTGGCGGCTGTTTTGCTGATATTTCTTGTGCTACCCATCGTTTTGATCGTGGTTGTGAGCTTTTGGCGCGCCACTGAATTTTCTATCATTCCAGCATTTGAACTTGATAACTACGAATTCCTGTTTGGTTCACCTGTTACTTATACTGTATTCTTTAACACGTTCAAATACGCCCTAATTACCTGGTTCTTTACCGTATTGCTAGGTTTCACCATCGCCTATTATCTGGCTTTTCACATCCGTACGCTGACTTGGCAAATCGCGCTGTTCCTACTCTGCACAATTCCGTTTTGGACCAGTAATATAATCCGAATGATATCATGGATCCCGTTTCTAGGCCGAAACGGGATAGCCAATTCCACGCTCATCTCCTGGGGCGTGATCGACGAACCCATTGAGTGGCTTCTCTTCTCTGATTTCGCCGTAATCCTCGCCTTCGTGCATTTATACACTTTGTTCATGGTTGTGCCGATCTTTAATACAATGATGCGAATTGACAAATCTCTGATTGAAGCCGCGCGTGACGCCGGGGCCAATGGTGCGCAAATTCTTTGGAACGTGATTATTCCGCTGACCAAACCTGGAATCATGATAGGCACCATTTTTGTAGTTACTTTGGTCATGGGCGATTTCATAACTGTGCGCTTCATGAGTGGAAGCCAATCGGCCAATGTAGGACGTCTGATTTCAAACGACATCGCCTTGCTCCAATATCCCAGCGCTTCAGCCACAGCGATTGTTCTGCTGCTGACCGTGCTTATCACTATTGGTATATTACTGCGCTTCGTCGACATCCGAAAGGAGCTATAATGGAACCGCGTACCCGCTCTTTTTATGTCCTCAGCGCTTTTTTCGCATTGTTCATCCTATTTCTATATGGGCCTACGATAACCATCGGCATTTTGTCCTTTCAGGGTGAGGGAGGCGGGCTGACTTTCCCAATGCGCGGCGTATCTCTATACTGGTTTTATGATCTGTTTGAACAACAGGCTGTAGGCGACATCTGGGGGAGCTTCCGGCGCAGCTTTGCCTTGGGGCTGATGGTCATGGTCGTAACAGTTGTCGTGTCCGTGATGGGAGGTCTGGCATTTCGCCGAAAATTCCCAGGGTCAAACATCCTATTCTATTTGATCATCACATCACTTGTAATCCCATCGATTTTAATTTCACTTGGCGTGGGGCTATTGTTTTCCCAATCCGGCCTTAACGTGCATTGGTCAACGTCTGGCTTTGGCTCACAACTCACTTGGACACTGCCCTTCGGTTTGCTAATCATGTTCGCGGTTTTTAACCGGTTTGACACAAGTTATGAGGAAGCGGCTCGTGACCTGGGTGCAACGCCGTGGCAAACCCTACATCATGTCGTTCTGCCGATCATAGCGCCATCCTTAATTGGAGTCGCGTTGTTCGGGTTCACTCTCAGTTACGACGAATTCGCCCGTACTCTTCTGACAGCTGGTAGCTACAACACGCTACCTCTCGAAATCTACGGGATGACAACAAACGTAACATCACCTGTTCTGTATGCATTGGGAACACTAACTACTGTCTTCTCTTTGATTGTTATCGGCACTTTCCTGTGTATTGCAATGGTGATGAATAGACGCCGCGCACTAAAGGGTTCTGATTCTGGGAAGGGCGTTTGATGATCGTTATTATAAATCCGAATTCCACAGTCAGCATGACGGAAGCGATGGTTAAAACAGCAAGGAAAGCGGCACCAAATTCTAATATAGTGGGATGGACTTCAATGGACGGGCCCCCGTCCATTCAAGGAGAGCAAGACGGCGATGCTGCCATACCGCCCTTATTGAAATTGATAGGGAAAGCAGACTCTGCAGGAGCAAAGGCAATTATTATCGGCTGTTTTGACGACACGGGTCTTGCTCAGGCGCGCTCTATTGCATCATGTCCCGTTATAGGCATCGGCCAAGCGGCCTATCACTACGCTTCGCTCTATGGATCTCGGTTCTCTGTTGTCACGACTTTGGATGTTTCAGTTCCAATACTTGAAACGAACATAAAGGCCTATGGATTAGATGCCAACCTCGCGCGCGTTAGGGCAAGCGGCGTGCCTGTCCTAGCTCTCGATGATGACCGTGAGCGAGCGACGAAGGTGGTAGAAGCGGAAATACGATCTGCGATACTTGAAGACTCTATCAACAGCGTCGTGCTTGGATGTGCGGGCATGGTG
>CALFSV010000403.1 GCA_937916485.1 uncultured Paracoccaceae bacterium
GTGTCCTTCGTTTATTCGGAGGGCGGGAGATGTATTCTGTGGATATTTACAGTCGTGTTCGCCGCGCCTGCTTGAAGGACGGGATGTCCGCGCGCGAAGCGGCGCGGTTTTTCAACAAGGACCGTAAGACGATAGCAAAGATGCTGCGTCATGCACTGCCACCTGGTTACCGCCGTTCAGAAGCGCCACGTCGCCCAACGCTTGATGATTATGTCGGTGTTATCGACGAGATCCTGCGCTCGGACAAAGCTCTGATCAAAAAGCAGCGTCATACGGCCAAGCGCATTTTTGAGCGTCTGCGCGATGAGGACGGATACACGGGCAGTCTGACCACGGTGACCTATTACGTGCGCGAGCAAAAGCGGCGCACCAAAGAGGTGTTTGTTCCGTTGTCACATCGCCCTGGCCACGCCCAGGTTGATTTTGGTGAGACCCTTGGCGTGATTGGCGGCGTCGAATGTAAGATCCACTTCTTCGTGATGAGCCTGCCGCATTCTGATGCGGTGTTTGTGAAGGGCTACCCAGCTGAGACGACAGAGGCGTTTTGCGACGGCCATGTGTCAGCCTTTGCTTTTTTTGGTGGGGTCCCCCAATCCATTGTCTATGACAATACCAAGATCGCTGTGGCTCGCATTTTAGGGGACAGAACGCGTGTCCGGACACGTCGATTTACGGAACTGCAATCGCATTACCTATTTGATGACAAGTTTGGCAGGCCAGCGCGTGGAAACGATAAAGGCAACGTCGAAGGCATGGTCGGTTACACCCGCCGCAACTTCATGGTGCCTGCACCTCGCTATGACAGCTTTGATGATCTGAACGCACATCTGGAACAGCGGTGCTTGGATCGCCAGGGCGACAAGCTCCGTGGTCACGACAAAACCATCGGCGAGCGTTTGATGGCAGACTTGGATGCGCTGATGGGATTGCCTGTCGCGGAATATGAGGCCTGCGATCATGTCAGCACGCGGGCCACGTCGATCTCGATGGTGCGCTATCGCGGCAATGACTACTCGGTGCCGGTGGCCTATGCCCACCATGATGTTCATGTGCGTGGTTTTGTGCATGAGGTCATCATTGGATGTGGGAATGAGGTGATCGCACGGCACCAGCGATCCTATGCCAAAGCAGACATGATCTTTGATCCGCTCCACTTCCTGCCTTTGATTGAACAGAAGGTGGGTGCTTTGGATCAGGCGGCCCCTTTACAGGGATGGGATTTACCAGATGTCTTCGCCACCTTGCACCGATTGCTCGAAGCCAGAATGGGTAAGCCGGGCAAGCGCGAGTACGTCCAGGTTCTGCGCCTCTTGGAAACCTTCGAAATGAGCGCTGTGCAAGGCGCGATCCAGCATGCCATCGATCTGGGTGCCATTGGCTATGACGCCGTAAAGCATCTCGTGCTGTGCCGCGTTGAGAAGCGGCCACCGCGCTTGGACTTGGACTTCTACCCCTATCTGCCCAAGGCCAATGTCGGCATGACGCGTCCGTCCAGTTACATGAGCCTGGTGGGAGGGGCAGCGGCATGACCGACGCGCCTCAAATCCTTCTGCAGCACTACCTCAAGAAGCTGCGCCTGCCAACGTTCCAAGGCGAGTACGCCAAGCAGGCGCAACTTTGTGCGGCTGAGAATAAAGAGCACATCCAGTATCTGGCGCGGTTGTGTGAGATGGAATTGATTGACCGCGAACGGCGGATGATTGAACGGCGTATCAAGGCGGCAAAGTTCCCCAGCACGAAGAGCCTGGACAGCTTTGACTTCAAGATCATACCCAGCCTGAACAAGCCGCTGACGATGGAACTGGCACGATGCGATTACGTGGATCGCAGGGAAAACATTATCGCTCTCGGGCCGTCGGGCACCGGCAAGACGCACATCGCTTTGGGGCTTGGACTCGCGGCATGCCAAAGAGGGCTGAAGGTGCGCTTCACAACGGCAGCAGCCTTGGTCCATGACCTGATTGAGGCTCAGGATGAGCGAAGACTACAGCGGCTGCAAAAACAGCTGACGAGCCAGAACTTGTTGATCATCGATGAACTGGGCTTCGTTCCTCTCAGCAAATCGGGCGCGGAATTACTCTTCGAAGTGATATCTCAATGCTACGAACGCGGGTCCATCATCATAACCTCGAACCTGCCCTTTGATGAATGGACCGAGGTCTTTGGCTCCGAAAGACTGACAGGCGCATTACTGGATCGCTTGACCCATCACGTCCACATCCTCGAGATGAACGGTGAAAGTTACCGCCTCAAACACAGCCGTAACAAAAACCAATAATCAAAACCCAATCAAGATCAGAACAATGTCGGCCCAGGGGCCAACATGCGCTTTGGCACGCGCCAGCTTCATGGGGAGCGCACGCGCCAAAGCGCACTACAAACGAGAACTCAGTGGACCAGTTTTACGCCGCGACTTGGTCCCTTTTTATTCTGCGATTGACACTCGGATGTGAATTGCAACGTGTGTTTAAGGCAGGCAAAGCATGGCCCAAGACGTTTCTAGTCAATATTGCGTTGGCCCTTCCATTCCTGATCCCGACGGCTTTGCTGGCTTACATGATCGCGACCGCGCCGCCCAATCCGGCTGCAGCACCTTCCGTGTTTGGCACATTCACGGATCGCCTATTCGTGCTGATTTCACCGCTGGGCGAGTCTTCGG
>CALFSV010000404.1 GCA_937916485.1 uncultured Paracoccaceae bacterium
TCCGTGATGCCTATGCTCTCTCTGAGATGATACAATGGATCTGGCGAACTCAGATTAGGAACGGTAAACCTGTATGCGTGTACATGCCGTCTAAAAAGATGCGCGTGATCATTGAACGCTGGTTAGGGGTGGATTGACGTCTAACTCTATTATCTAAATCGTTGCGCCCCTGCATCACAGATTTCGCGTGGTTTGCTCTTACTGAGTGCCGCCAACTATTGAGCGCATAGATTCAGGCTGCACCAGCAATCCGATGCGAGTTCTCATTTGTTTGACAGCTCTCTTTATTGTGTTGGAAGCTTTAACTTGTTAAACTTTTTTTAAGAGGAATAAGCTAAACAGTGAGTACCTTGTGATCAAAGTTCAGAAATTATTATTAATCGCCGGCATTCTGGCTGGCGCCCTAGGATCGACGGCTTCAGTTTTGGCCAGGGATCGCAGTGTTCAACGGGCGCAGCAGATCCTGACCTTGTCAGGGTTTGAACCAGGGCCCATTGACGGACTATGGGGGGTGCGCACAGCATCCGCGTTGACAGAAATTGCGGCTGAGGCTGATTTGCTGGTTGCCCCCTCATCGGAGCGCGAGTTGCGCCCTTTGGTCTTTGCCGCAATGTGGCAGGTCTACCATCAACGAACCGAAACGGCTGAGGCGGCCCAGGCCCATTTGCAGCAAATCGTCGATGTAGCTGATGCCCGGCATCTGCTCGAGCGTGCCGGAATTGGTGCCCACCCAAGCGAGATCAGCGAACTGGTTGGCATGAACCGCAGCCAGGCGGTCACCCATGTTTTGAACGGAATTTATGGCGGACGCACAAGTTTGGAACCGCCGGCCTTTTTGTCTTCACCGTCTTTGCCAAACTACTGGATCCGCTGGGATTACGAAGAGGAAGACCGCCAGGCCTTTCGCGTCGCCCGAGATCAGGAAATGGGGGAATTGCGTAACTGGTGGGTGCGCGAAATGATCGCCACCCCGAACCCACAGGCAGAACGGCTAATCCTGTTGTGGCACAACCATTTCGTCACCGCCTATTCCGGCGTGCAGGAAGAGGTACACGCCGTGGCCCGCCAACACTGGACCTTCCGCGAATTGGGCCACGGCAGTTTCCGTGATCTGACGAAGGCGATGGTGCGTGATCCGGCGATGTTGAACTATCTGGACAACAACCGCAGCCGCAAGGAACAGCCTAACGAGAACCTGGCGCGCGAGCTGATGGAATTGTTTGTCCTGGGTGAAGGGAATTACACCGAAGCGATGGTCAAGGAAGTGGCCCGCGCCCTTACAGGTTATAGCTATAATGAAATGCGGAATTTCGAATTCGAGTTCAATCCGTGGGACCATGATCGCGGCACCAAGACGGTGCTGGGCCAACGTGGACGTTTTGATGGTGATGATATTGTCGAGGTTCTCCTGGACCAGCCCGCCGCGGCCGAGTTCGTGTCTCGCCGGTTCTGGAACGTCTACATCTCCGATTTCAATGTCGACGAAGCCCATTTGCAGAACATCGCGTCCAGGTTTCGTGACAGCGACTATGAAATCCCGGTGCTGCTGCGGGCGGTGCTGACGTCTCAGGCCTTCTGGGCACCGGAAAACCGCGCGACTATAGTGAAATCTCCAGTAGATCTTTTGGTGGGCGGGATTCGGTCAACCGGGGTTCTGCCCGAATGGTGGGCGGAGCTGCCAAACCGGATGGCCAGCCTTGGTCAGAACCTGTTCGAAGCGCCCAATGTTGCCGGTTGGCCCGGTGGGCCGGACTGGGTGACCCCCTCGCGGATTCTATTGCGGGGCGAGATGCTCAGCGATCTGGCAATGGCCGAACCTCTTGAGGCCGAGCAGGACCCGGCAATGGTGATAGCGGAGATGATGGGGGAAATGGCCGGGGACAACCCAATGATAGCACTGTCAGACGACCCCGTAGGCCGGTCGGTGTTTATCCGTTACGCTGCCGAAGATTTTGAAGGGCCCCCGGAATTCCGTATCTCTGCAGCAACGACCGTTGGCGACAGGAGCCAGATTGCTTGGATCAGCCAGACCCAGACCGCTAAAGGCGGCATCGATACGGCGCGGTTCGGGCGGGTCGAGACCTCGGACCTGCCGTGGCGCATCGCGCAGGTGGATTTCTCAGAAGACATCGACCCGGTCAAAATAATCGTATATTTCCAGAACGACCACTGCTGCGGTCCCGGTGGTTCTGATGGCGGCGACAGGAACTTTTTTGTGGATTGGGTGGCGCTGGACGGGCGGCTGTATCCCGCCGCGCAGGGTAAGCAAATCACTAACTGTAGCAATAACCAGGAAAACCCGGGCCGGATGTATTGCTCGGGCCGGTTGGAAATGGCCGAGTTCATTGAGCTTTCTGACCCCAAAGCCCGGCCGATTGCGGCCAGCCAGACGGGTCAGGGACTTCAGGTCGATCGTGTTGCCTTTGAATGGGGCGATTCCTACGATCCGAATTCGAATTGGCAAAGCGTCAATTTCGCTCTGTTGAAACCCCGTCTGGGATCAATCGAAGTCGATGCGGTTCGCATCCGGATCATTCGCAACCGCAGTGACAAGGGAATGCGCACACTGCTGCAATTCGAAGACCGGTCCTGTTATCCGACCTGCCTTGGCGGGCCGCTGCCCCGTGCCGCTTATACCAACGACGACTCGGGCTCGCGTCAAATTAATTTGGTGCTGTCCGGCCCCGAATGGAACGACGAACGCGCCCAGTGGAACCAGTTGAACGAAGCGCAGCGCGCCTTTGTGTCGGCGATCTGGATGGCCGTGCCGGAGATTCTGGAACAGTCCAAAAAGGGCCGCAACTGGCGCGAACGCAATGCCCACGCGCAGTTGGGCGGCTGGGAGCAAGTGCTAGAGCACATTGTGCGCACCTTGCCGAAATCACGCTATGCCCGCTATGCCCCGGACGAGGTGTTGCAGATTGTGCCCTCGGCCAACGGTGGCGGCATGATGATGTCGATGATGAGCAGCCTGGCCAACACCAGTCCCGACCAGATCGCCGGCGTCTTCCGCGATCAGGCCCAGTGGACCGAGTGGGAGGAATTGAGCGGGACCGTGCCGCCAGCGCAGATCTTCCTGGCGAGTGCGCCCGTTTCGTCGTCTGCCACAACGTCGGATTTAAATGTTCTGTTCCTTGATCCGATCTACAACCTGAAATAACGCAGAGAGGTCCCTATGAACCGTCGTACTCTTTTGAATGCCCTGCTCGCGGGACTTGCCATCCCGCTGGCACCGATCCGCTTGGCACATGCGGCCCAACGCAGTGGCCGCCGTCTGATTCTGGTGGAACTGTCCGGTGCAAATGACGGATTAAACACTGTGGTTCCAATCAAGGATGAACGGTATCGCGAGATCCGGCCGAACATCGGTCTGAAAGGGCAAGAGGTGTTCGACATCGGCAACGGGTTGGCCCTGCACGAATCGCTGAAACCTCTGGACGCGGCTCTGCAAGCCGGAGACTTGGCCATCATCCAGGGCCTTGGCTACCCCGGTCAGAACCGCTCGCACTTCAAGTCCATCGCGCTTTGGGAAACCGGCGGCGACGGCAACCGGGCCGGAAAAACCGGATGGCTGACCGAAGATATCGAAGGCATGGGCAGCGCTAATGAATTTGACGCCCATGGGATCAGCTTGGATGGGGGCATGGGGGTGTTTACCTCGTCTTCGGGCGTGTGGCTGTCGATGACCTCACTCAGCCAGTTCACCAGCCTGAGCGATGCGACTGCGCGGGTGGCGTCAAACTCCAGCAGTGTTTCCTCCTTGAGTAATCAAGCCCTCTCGATGATACTGGACCGCGGGCAGGCGCTTAACACCGCCATCACGCGAATTTCTGACAAGATTGTCGTGATGAACAATCATACCGAGTTTCGTATCAATGCTGGTGAGCTGGGGCGTCAGGCAGCCATGGCGGCGAAGTTGGTGCAGGCGGGAATCGACGCACCCGTTCTCAAGCTCAAAATTGACGGGTTCGACACCCATGAAAACCAATATTGGTCGCACAAGAACTTGTTGCGAGACTTAGGCAATGCACTTGCGGGGCTGCGTACCATGCTTTTAAGCAGTGGCCATTGGGAAGATACGCTGGTCATGACCTACAGCGAATTTGGACGCCGGGCGGTAGAAAACCACTCAGGAGGCACTGATCACGGCACCGCTGCTCCGCATTTCTTAATGAGTGGTGCTCTGGAAGGTGGAATCTGGGGCGCACACCCTGACCTTGGCACGCTACAGGAGGGCGACATGCAGTTCACGATGGACTACCGGTCAGTTTATCATCTTGTCCTGGCCAATTGGTTCGGGCTGGATCAGAATCGTTTTCAGGATTTTGACAAGTCGGCAATCGAGGGATTGCTTATGTCATAAGTAGGCACTGTCAGACAAAACGTGTAATCCAATAGGACTTCCTGTTTGTCTGACGGCGCCCTCAAACTTCCTAGTCGAAAGTTGCGACGAAGCATCTGCGTAAAATCGAACACCCCTTTGAATTTCTTGACTGACCGCTAGGCTAATCGCAGAGCATCCAATTACCGAAGGATAAACCGAAGCCCATGCCTCTATCCGGGACTGTCAGATAAAACGAGCTTGAGCCGTACATGGCGGTTTCTTAAGCTCTCCGTATGACAAAAAGCTCTCAATTTAGTTACTTTAAAACGAGCCCTGAGATCATCCGGTTGGCGATGATGCTGTCCCCCCTTTGGTTGACCATACCCGCTATTTGCGT
>CALFSV010000405.1 GCA_937916485.1 uncultured Paracoccaceae bacterium
AAATGGGATAAAACTATCCCAGTTGGTGGACCACTTCAGTGGGGGCACTCCAGGGGCTTTTCACTGGCCCATGTGCCGGGCGGGCCGGAAGCAGTCTCTCAGCGCCGATATTCTCCAGACCTCATAAGTCCGCCGATTTGGTGAATAGCTCGTAAGTACATGATTTATTGTTTTTATTTCGAGGGTCGAAAATTGACTTCGACGCCAGTCTCCTTCGGCCACTTGGAACTGGGATCGAAATCTCAATCAGTTTGAAGTACGTCAACCTGCATTTTCGTCGGCGATGACATCTGCTTTCCCAATTTGGATTTCGGCAGCACTGCTGCGGCGCCGAGCGGCCAAGAGATTGGCTGCCAATGCAGTCTCCTCCAGTCTCCTGAGCGCGCACTCCCAGACCGTTGCCACACGCCAGCCAGCATAAAGCAGCTGATCGGGCACCGACCTGTGCCGAACATCCTGGCTCAGGTAGAGAGCACCGCGACGACGGTTCGGACTGCGCTACTGGGCAAGTCCTCCTGATGCCCCGGGATCCGATTGAATTGGACGCCGACCAGCGGCCTGATGTCGAAATGTTGGCGGCACTTCTGAACCAGGAGCCGATCGCTGACTACCTCGGGATTTTCTGGCGGACCTTCCAGGCGATCCTTTTGAGGGATGGTGTCGAGGTGGCGCAGCAGGTGCTGGCGGAACCGAGAAGCGCAATCCTTCCGCTGGTCCCGTATCTCGACACCCTGCGGTGGGTTTTCATGGCCGTGGCGCTCGGAGGGCATCTATGCCCGCCTCGAGACTGGAAGCGGGGGAGGCGGAGATCGTCCGGCTGCTCACTGGGATTGCCGGATTGGCATGGGCGCGCACGGCGATCCGCTACTGCGCACCGCAATCGCGATCTTTCTGTTGCCGTTGGCCCTTCGCCGCTCGGGCGAGCGCGCCGATTTGACAAGTGGCCAGCCGAACCGCTGCTCTCGCCGAGTGGTGCGATCCCTGCGCAGGCTAAGGGACAGCACTGCTTTCCTGGCTAAGACGGGTTCGAATTTGTCTGAAAGCACCCTTTTTGGCTGCGTTCTGTCCGGACCACCCTCGATCAGATGGTCCACTAGCACTTGTCAGCTGGTCCCTGTTGCAGACCCTCTGGTGTAATCCCGATCGAACAAGCCCAAAGAGTGCGTCGGGACGTTTCCAAAATCGGCGAGCCAGTGTTGCTCCAAAAGGTCGACATAGTGATCTATCATTTTAGCAATCCGGTCCGGCGTCGGAGTGTTTTTTGCGCCGAGGTCCAATGGTGGACAGATTTCCAATCTCACTGCCCCGAGTTCGTCACTGCGGACAAAGACCGGCAGACACGCTGCTCCGGTGCTCAGTGCAAGATGGCCGAAACTCATTGTGAAGGGGCGGGACTTGCCCAAGAATCTGTATTCCGCCGTCGCGTTTCCATTCATTCCGTCCCCGGTACTGTGGACGATCTCGCCAGCGAGCAACCTTGTCCTAATTTCCGCCAAAACGCGCAGGTTGAAGTTCTTTCCAAGTGCGATATGGGAGACTTTGCCGGGCAAACTCAACTTCAGCATCGTCTGTTCGACGATGGGTGAGACATGCGCAAGGTCCCAGCCCATCCGGGCAAGGATTACCGGGATCAGTCGCCCCGGTCCAAAATGACTATTCAGCAGGATCACGCCGCGTTTATCACGCACCGCCTCTTGCAGATGGTCCAGTCCCGAAATCGACAAGCGGCGTTTGAACTCCTGCTCGGGCATCAGTGTAAAACCATGCATTAAGTAGAGTGACATGATCCTGTTGGCGGCGATGCGGCGCGCAGCAATTTGTTCTTCTGTGGCAACATCGGATACCATCGCTTCTAGTTTAGGTCTGGTATGGTGCCGCTGTGCCATGAAAGGGTAGGAGGGTCGGCCCGCAGCTGCGGCCCGTATGGCTGTGAACACTTCGTCGTAGGGCTTTTCCAAGAAGGTTTTGAAGTCCGCCGGGGATATCGCGAACTTCTTCAGAATTCGGGCAAGATCAGGCGACGTTCCAGAGGCATCTTCATCAGCTACTGACACCTCTGTCGTTCGCGAGGGCTCTTTCATACGCTAACATCCTCGCCCAATTTCAGCAGATCTCGCATTAGGCCGACCGCACCGATCTCCTCGACCGTTTCACTGTAGAGCCGGCCAGAGAAGATCTCTGCAATATCGGAACGATGCGAAAAATGGGCAAGTTTCAAGAAGACCAACGGGTAATCCCAGAAGGTTCGGATGACGTATTCTACAATCGACTGAGCTCTGTCGACCTTGCGTGCGTATTCGGCAAATGGTTCTGAACCTGCGGCTTTGGGGTCGGCAATGTAGCTGTCCAGTGCCGCTGAGGCCAGCTTCGCTTCTTGCAATGCAACAAGGACGCCGAACGAGAAGATTGGATCAAGAAAGCGATGCGAGTCACCGACGCAGAGATAACCAGGTCCGGTGTAGCTCTCGACGCTATAGGAATAGTTCGAGATTGAAAAAACGTCAGAGTTGATCGTGGCATTCTCGGTGCGTGCGATGAGTTCGGGATTGATCTCATTTAGCGTCCGCCGGAAAATATCCCCAATCGACCCCCGATCCGGGCCAAGGCTTGCCTTGGGCAAGACGACGCCGACGCTGGTGATCTTGTCACTAAGAGGGATGGCCCAAGCCCAGTGATGACGTTTGCCGTAGAAGATATGTGTGCTGCCATCGTTCTCTCCGGCATCCCGGCCGACGTCGGTCATTTGCGCATAGAATGCGACCTGGTTCTCATAGCCGGTGCGCTGTTTCGGACTGGTAAGTTTGAGCTTGGAGAAAAGTGTGTTTTGGCCGGTACAATCGGCGACGGCATGAGCCCTGATTGAGGTTGAGATGCCGTCTTCGCCTGAAATCTTTACCCCTGATACACGGCCGTCTTCAAATTCAACGCTCTCACAGCGTGCGCGGATGTAAGTGGCACCCTTTGCCCTGGCCGTTTTCAGAAGCTGCTCATCGAATTCGTCGCGCCGGACTTGCCAAGTTGTGGCCGGAAATCGTGATCCGTCTTCGGCGAGGCCCTCGACGGGCACCCAAAATCTGCTGCTGGCCGAGTCGCCGCTGACTGCTACGCCACGCTTGACCGGAAAATCCGACTTTTCCATGTAGTCTGACAGCCCAAGCTCGGCGAGCAATTGACGGCACTCACCGGTCAGAGATTCGCCGATGTGGTGGCGGGGGAACGCGTCTTTTTCGATGATCAACGGCCGTCGACCGCGCGATAGCATGTGGATTGCAAGCGCGGATCCAGCTGGCCCCGCGCCAACGATGACCAGGTCAAAGACCTCAGCTTGGAGGGAAGTGGGTTCATGTTTCACTTTTGATAGGCTCCAGCATCGTGCAAATCGTTCCAACAGTCGCAAAATTCTTGCTACTGAGGAACTCAAGCGGGATGGCGATAGACAGTCGTGACTCAAGGCCGACGACAAGCTCCAGAAGCTCAAGCGATGTTAGCAATCCGTCATCGAGCAGACGGGTCTCGGCATCAATCAACGTCTGACCATCAATCGACGTGGCACACTTTCGGATTTCTTCGATCACAGTGGTCTCAAGGTCATTCATATTATGGAGCCTGTTTTGGTCTTGTTATGTGACGATGTGGTGAGGGCGACGTAGTCAACCTTGCCCGATGCAGTCACCGGGAAGACACTGTGTCCAACCACACGGGCGGGAACGGCGTAGCGGGGCAAGCTACGGCTCAATTCTCGGCGTAGAACAGTATCCTCGAAGGTCTCCCCTAGGGCGGGGATGATGTGAAGGCAAATCGTGGTCTCGTCCGCCAGAACGGCCGCCGCTGCGACGACGAGGCCTGTCCGAATGGCGCAAGCCTCGATTTCGCCAAGGTCGATCCGGTATCCCGAAAGCTTGATCTGACGATCACGCCTCCCTACGAACCTCAGATCCCCATCTTTGCCCCAAAACCCGAAATCTCCGGTTCGGAAGACGCCTGGGAGGTCAACAAAATAACGTAGCCCTGTCAGCTCCGGTTTGCCCCAATAGCCTTGCATCACAGTCGGCCCCTGGACGCAGATTTCTCCTATCTCTCCGAGAGGGACTTCCCTTCCTGCTTCGGTCCGCAGGCTTAGCGAACTGTGGTCGCAAGCTCTCCCGATGTTGGCGTCTGCCTCGTTCTCAGGCGGGGATCCATAGATCTTGCTGGCAATCACATTCGTTTCGGTTGGACCGTATAGATTGGCATAGCTAGGTCGGGGCAGGGCGGTCATCAGGCTGCGCAAGGCCGGCGCCGGGAAGACCTCACCGGCGTAAAGGACCCAGCGCAGGCCCGGAAGCGCCTTCTGTCCAAGCAGGTCCTGGTTCGCTAGGCGCTGAAGTGTTGTCGGCACCGTGTACAGGATGGTGGGGTCTGTTTCCTCCAGAACGTTTGCCAGGTCCATTGGAAACAGGGAGTCCCGTTCACTGATCAGGCGGACGGCGGCCCCGATCCTGAGGGCGGTCAGTACATCAAGCAAAGATAGGTCGAAATGCAGCGGCGAGATATTGGCGAACCGATCCTCTGACGTAATGGCGAAAGTGGAAATGGCCCAATCCGAAAACGCATCAATGTTGCCATGGCTCAAGACCACTCCTTTGGGCACGCCGGTGCTTCCAGAGGTCATCAGGATTATCGCGGCGTCGTTAGCCGTCACCGGTGGGTTGGTCAGTTGTTCAGGGCCTGTCGGCCCGATGGGCAGGTGGTCCAGCGCAGCCTCGATACGGACAGGCCATTCCGCTTCGGCCGTTTCCCGGATGGCGGCAAGACGACCCAATCGCTCTGCATCGCTGACCAGCAGGCTCGGTTGAATGGTCACAAGTATGTTCGCGACCCTTTCGGGCGGGCTTGTTGGGTCGACAGCCACCGCGATGGCCCCTGCAAGCATGCAGGCCAGCAGGATTTCGACCGCGCGGGGACCCTTCGGCATCCAGATGGCGACACGGTCGCCTGTTCCCACTCCGTTGAAAGCCAACCATTCGCACCTGGCCCTAACGGCCTCTGACAAGGCGCCAGCCGTCATTGCGCCGCCGGACCAGGAAAGAACCTGGCGCGATGGCGCTGTTGCAAGCACTTCCATCAGCTCTTTGATTGTCTTGGGCTGCATCATTTGCGGCCGAAACCCGTCGCGATCATGTTGAGCTGTACTTCGCTTGTACCGGAAGCGGACAACGCACCCATGGCATCATCAAGTGCCTGGCCCAAACCTAAGCCACCCGTCCAGCCGAAACCTGCCGTGATGCGCAAGAGTTCTACGGCGCAATCGACCATGGCTTCGCTCACGGCCAGTTTGACCATGGCCGGGCGGACCAGTCTGTCTTTGCCATGGTCGAGTTCCGATGCACCGCGGTAGAGCATTTGCCGGGCGGTTTCAGACCGCAGCCGCATACGGGCCAAAGAGTGGGCAACGGACTGGTGTCTGATCGGGGGCTCTGCAAGTCCTCGCGTTTGTCCAAGATAGGCGGTGACATTGGTAATATCGCGCTCCAAGGCGCCCAATAGACCGGCAAGAATGCAAGTGCGTTCCCACCCCATGATCCCGATCAGAACGCCAAGGCCGCCACCGATCGAGCCGAGGACGCAGTCTGTTGGCAGACTGCACTTCGTGAATGAGATTTCGGCGGGTGCTGTTTCGCGCAGGCCGATTGCACAGTCGATCTTTCGTACTGTCAGCCCCGGTGTCTCGCGCGGAACCAAGAGCACTGTCAGGTTGAAAGGAGGAGGTTGTGCCTCCGACGCAGCCATAACGAGGAACACGTCGGCGTCAGTGCCATTGGTAACATGAGTCTTTTTACCGGACAGGATCAGACCGTCACCGTCTTGAGCAATGATCGTCTCACAGTCGCCAAGGTTGGACCCGCCGCTGGGTTCAGTGAAGGCAAGGGCACCAACCTTCTCACCGGAAGCCAGTTTCGGGCACCACTTTGTGCGCTGCTGATCCGTCCCGAAGACTGCTATACCTTTGGCACAGCCAAAGAGATGCGCACCAACCGAGAACAGTTGGCCCCGGGCCACACCGTGAAACCCCAGCGCCTCGAACCCCATAACGGTATCGTGTGCCGAACGCCCCCCGCCCCCGTGTTCCTCGGGTAGGCAAGTCCCAAGCCAACCTTCCAAGCCCCAGGTATTCCAGGCATCTCGCGGCATGCCTCCAGCCTCAGGTGATGCACTCATAAGCAAGGGAGCACTGTCCTGAGCGTGTTGGATCATGCTCCTTTGGTTTTCCGTGAGAGTAAAATCCATAATGCTCATTTAATAGAAAGACTGAAGAAATCTGTTTTCTCAAACCGCGGTGTCTGGAACTAGGCAGGCGTCGCCTACGCAAGTCCGCGATCATGCAATTGTCGGGCACTTGCGCCGGAAGACAAAGCTGATCCCTGGAAGCATCTTGACTTGGTTTCCGAATGTCGTCTCCTCGCGAGAGATCAGATCGAAGTCCCTTTCGAAAACCTGCAAGACGCCTGCCCGCACGTCGTCCTCTGACATGACCGTTTCTAGGTCTTGCGACGCGGTCTTGTGCATAAGCAGGAAATGACCGCCAGGTATGAGGCACTTTGCAAGGTTGGTCGCATAGGCCGCCTTTGCCTTTGGTGGCAGGACATGGAAACATCCGCGATCTATGGCGCCGTTCACCGTCCCAATACTGGCTTCGGGATCCGTGATGTCCTGAACAAGAAAGCTCAGCATTCCATCTGTTCGTCCAAATCGGGACTGAGCGCGAGATACCGCGTTTGGTGCAATGTCAATGGCGGTGACCTGTCGGCCCTGCTCTGCCAGTAATGCGGCAAGTTGGCCGAGTCCGCATCCTACCTCAAGGACCGGCTCACCGACCTTGAAAAGACCTGCGTACAGTGCCTCGATCACAGGTGCCGGGATTTCGTCGGTAAGCCAAAATGGCGAAAAATCGTTACGCGACCAGCGCTGGTTCCAGGATTCCGAGTTCATAGCATTTGCCATTTCCTTGTTTGGGTTCAGATCCAGAGACGAGGCCTAAGTTCTTGCCGCTCGGGGATGAATAAAAATATTCTGGTTTGATGAATGAGCACGGTAGGTTGTCAAAAATTGGCTGACAAGCCCTTTCCGAAATGTGCCCTGCTAATACGACACTCGCGAAAGGTGGCCTGCCGTTCTTTGATGCCCTCGTTGGGCACTGTCAGGCAAAACTGACTTTAGGAGGGGCAGGGTGCGGCCTGTCCTAATCGGATGACCAAACCCAGCCCCCTAAAGTGGTTCAAAACGAGCCCCGAGATCATCTGCCTAGTGGTGATTTTGTACTTCCGGTTGCCTCCGACGCTTCGAAGCGTCGAGAAACCGCTCCTTGAGCGCGGCGACATCGTTTTGGCGCATGACGATCTGTCGGGCGGGCACCGTGTCTCCGACATAGTGGAGGATCGGATAGTCGAACACCGCGGAACTGACCGTCAGCACGGAGTGCCGAACCCGCTCTTCGGGCGTTCCGGGCACGCCATGTTCGGCGGCGCCGTCCCGCGAGCAGGAGACCGACCACGCTTCGGTCATCACGCGTCGGGCAACCAACCTCAGTTCCTGCGGTGCGGGCGCGGCCCGTATCGTGACATCCGCCTACCCCACCAGCAGATACAGCCGGGCGTCGGATGCCAAGATCTCACCCATGAGATCGGGGAAGGCGTGCCGGAAATCCCGCACCGCTGCCGACAGGAAGGTCTGGGCCATCGAGACGAAGGCCGTAATGCCTACCAGAATGCCAGGCGCGTCACGACGTGCAGAGTACCGACATTTCCTGTAACTTGTAGCAAAGTCGGCTGGCTGAAATCTCCGGCCATTGTTGGAGTTGTCACCAGCGCCAATCATCAGTACCTTGCTAAAGATCTTGATTGCTCGCGGGTGTTATTTTGATTTTGCAACCGGGATTGTGGCTAGCTGCGCAGTGTATTATGTTTTTATGACTGAGTGCCAATAGGCCCTTTTTCAAGTTGCTTAGTGTTTTCCTAACTAATTGAAAGCAATCAAGATATCATGC
>CALFSV010000406.1 GCA_937916485.1 uncultured Paracoccaceae bacterium
CATGCTTGGACCACGCGCCACGTCGGAGTTGAAAGAGGCATTGCGCGAGCGGTTGCACCTGAACGACCCATTCATCGTGCAGGTCTATCATTTCTTCATCGGCGTGATGCGGGGCGATCTGGGAGTAGACCTGACTTCGAACCGCCCCGTCCTGAGCATCCTGATCGAGCAGGTGCCATACACGGCGTCCCTTGTGCTGGCCGTCCTTTTGATTGCCCTTCTTGGCATTCCCATAGGCACCTACGCTGCAGTACATCGTGATGGGCTCTTTGATCAGGCCAGCGGCGTGGTTTCGGTGTCGTTGATTGCCATTCCCCCCATCGTGATCGGGCTTTACCTGATCTTGATTTTCTCGGTGCAGTTGCGATGGCTTCCTGCCATCGGTGCGGGGGAAGGACCATGGGAAATCATCCTGCACCTGATCCTGCCGACGCTGGCAATCGGGCTGACTTGGATCGGCTATGTTGCGCGGCTGGTGCGCGCTTCGGTGATAGAGGTTTTAGGTCAGAACCATGTCAAAACGGCGCGTGCATTTGGCATTCCGACCCGCCGGGTCATGCGGGCCTATGTGCTGCGCGTGGCATTGCCCGCCACCGTGACTGTTTTGGGCGTCAGTATCGGGTTCATCCTGTCCAGCGCGGTGATCGTCGAGATCCTGTTCGCGCGCCCGGGCATCGGAAAACTGATGTATGACGCCGTCATCAGCCGGAATTATCCGGTGGTGATGGGCACGGTTCTGGCGAGTACGTTGTTCATCGTCATCGCGACAACCATAGCTGACCTTCTGAATGTGATGCTCGATCCCCGCTCACGGGAGGAGGGTTGATGGAACAGGGAACCAGCACCCTAAGTCGCCAGGCGCGCATCGGCAGCGTGCTCCGCACATTATGCAGCACGCCGTTGGGTGCCATCAGCCTGTTGATCGTGCTTGCTTTCTTCGTGATCGGTGTGACCGCAGATTTCATCGCCCCTTATGATCCCGTGAAGATTGATGTGCGCGCGAAACTTCAAGGACCCTCAGCGGAGCATTGGCTGGGGACGGATCAGCTGGGTCGCGATGTGCTGTCTCGCTTGCTTGTTGGGACGAAGGTGGCGTGTTTCCTGGCTGTCACATCCGTGTCCATTGCCTTGGTGATTGGCATCGTCCTAGGCATGCTTGCGGCCTTTACCAATCGCTGGATCGACTGGTCAATGCTGCTGGTTTTTGACACCGTCAGATCCTTCCCCACCATCATGTTTGCGTTGACGGTGGTGGCGTTGTTCGGGCCCAGCGTGAATTCGATCGTCGCCATTGTCGTGATCTCGACTTTTCCGTCTTACGCACGGCTTGTGCGCACCCAGGTTATGTCCCTGCGCAACGCAGAATTCATCGAGGCACAGCGCGCTATGGGGACCAGCCGGGCGCGCATATTATTGCGACATATGCTGCCAAACGTGATTGGTCCTGTGATGATTGTTGCGAGTATGGATATTCCGTTGGTGATTGGCGTGGAGGCCGGGCTGAGTTTTCTGGGGCTGGGCGTTCGCCCACCCACCCCCAGTTGGGGAACTATTTTGAACGACGGTTTCTCTTTCATTCGCAACACGTCCTGGATCGTTATTGCAGGCGGTTTGCCTCTGATTCTGACCACGGTGGCCTTCACCACGCTAGGCGAAAAGCTGCGCGACATCCTTGACCCCAAGCTACGCAAATAGGTTTCTTATGAGCACTCAGACCTCCGTTGTTGATATCCGGGATATGACCATTCGGTTCGGTGCAGTAACAGCCGTGAAATCCGTCTCTATGCAGATCGGGCAAGGACGGATCATGGGGTTGGTAGGGGAAAGTGGTTCGGGCAAATCTACATTGGCCAACGCAATTATCGGCCTGCTTCCGCACGCGGCCGACATCGCGCAAGGCACCATCACCTTTGAAGGCAGGGACATGTTGTCTTTCTCCGACAAGGACTGGCAAGCATTTCGCGGCCAAGACGTCTCTTATGTCTCGCAAGACCCGATGAGCGCGCTCAACCCGGCGCTGCGCATCGGGGAACAAATGCTCGATATCCAGCATTGGAGCGACAAGAGTCGATCCGAAAAGATGGCAACAGCACTGGACGCTCTGAACAAGGTCAGAATGCCACAGGCCGAAGCGCGGCTGGGTATGTATCCGCACGAGCTGTCCGGTGGTCAGAAACAACGGGTTTGCATTGCCATGGCGATTATGGCCCGGCCAAAACTGCTGATTGCTGATGAAGCGACGACAGCGCTCGATGCCACGCTGGAAGTGGAGATTGTGAGGCTTCTGAATGATCTGCAACGCGACATCGGCTGCGCAATGCTGTTCGTGACCCACCACCTGACGGTTGTTGAAGAATTGTGTGACGATGTGACGGTCATGTATCAGGGAAATATTTGCGAAAGTGGCGCAGTTGAGGACGTGTTTTCAAACCCCAACGACAGTTACACGCGCAATCTGCTGTCCTGCGATCCATCGCGGATCGAGGAAAAATGTCGCCGCCTACCGATCATGTCGGACCTTAGTCTGAAGTCTCCTGCGGATCCTGCGCGCGACCGTGCCCGGATAGACCATGTTGCCAAACCGTTGTTATCGGTTCGCCAACTTGATGTCACGTTCCACAAACCAAGAAGTATCGCCGAGCTGCTAAGCGGTACGCCAGCGCGCCGTATCGAAGCGGTAAGGGGCGCTTCCCTCGACATTGCCCCAGGCGAAACCGTAGCGCTGATCGGCGAAAGCGGCTCGGGTAAATCAACACTGGCAAGAGCGGTGTTCCGGCTGGTGCCTGCCGAGCGCGGTGAGGTGGAGTTCGACGGCACCGATCTTCTGTCGATCAGCAATCGAGACATGCGTCCTTTCCGCAACGAAATGGCAATGATGCTACAAGACCCAATCGGAAGCCTCAGCCCTAGGATGCCCGTGGGCACGTCGGTCATCGAACCTTTGATCGTATCGGGCCAGTCAAAAGGAAAAAACCTGCGTCAGGAAGCGGTTGACTTATTGCAGCTTGTTGGCCTGAGCGAGGATTTCGTAGATCGCTATCCGCATGAGATGTCCGGCGGTCAGGCGCGGCGCGTGGGTGTCGCGCGGGCGCTGGCGCTGCGCCCAAAACTGGTGATCGCCGACGAGCCCACCGCAGGTCTTGACGTGTCTATCCAGGGAGAAATCTTTAACCTGCTCGCCGAACTGCGTGAAACCATGTCTCTGTCCATCCTGATCATAACACACAATTTGCATGTGGTGCGTCATCTGGCCGACCGGATGGCGATCATGTATCACGGTGAAATCGTGGAAACCGGCCTAACAGATGACGTCGTGCGCGCGCCTCAGCATAGCTATACCAAGGTTTTGCTGGACGCTAATTTGCATGCCAAATACTCGGCTCAATAGTGGTACAAAATGGCCACTGCACGCATCGCCAGGATTTCGGCTCCTGATTGGTTGGCAACGAAGAATGGCCGCCCATTGAATGGTCGCTGCCGTTCAAACCAATTGCAGCATTGGAGCGGTGGGCTCATTCCAGCGGTTCGCTGCGCTTTGGTTGAAGGTCCGCTCAGACGCACCACTC
>CALFSV010000407.1 GCA_937916485.1 uncultured Paracoccaceae bacterium
TCTGGCCCTGCCTCTGGTGCTGATCGTGACTGGCTCTGCCCTCAAAAGCTACGACATGAACCAGGAACTGGCCGCACGCAGCCTTGGCGCACCGCGTTGGAAGGCGTTTTTGACCATCACCTTGCCCCAAATACGCTTTGCCGTTGTCACATCCGCATTATTGTCGTTTTTGACCTCTTTTGACGAAGTTGTGATTGCGATGTTTATTTCCGGCGGGGATAATCCAACATTAACACGTAACATGTTCAACGCCCTGCGTGACCAGATCGACCCAACGATCGCGTCAATTTCTACCATCATGATCGTGGTAACCTCGATCATGATGGTGCTGGCGCAGGTCTTTGGACGCAGCAAAGCAGATAAATAAAGTGAACGAATACGATTATGTGATTGTCGGTGCAGGCTCTGCCGGATCCGTTCTGGCCAACCGGCTGAGCGAAGACGGAACATCAAAGGTTCTGGTACTGGAGGCCGGGGGCACCGACAAAAATTTCTGGATTCAGGTGCCAATCGGCTATGGCAAAATTTTCCATGACCAACGGGTAAACTGGAAATACGTGACCGAACCGGACCCGAACCTGGACGGGCTACAGATGTACTGGCCACGCGGTAAAGTACTGGGCGGCTCCAGTTCGATCAACGCAATGGTCTATGTGCGCGGCCACCGCATGGATTACAACGACTGGGGCGCGGTCGCACCGGGCTGGGGCTGGGGCGATGTCGAACCTCTGTTCCGGCGCATGGAAAACTGGGACGGCGGCCCAGACCAGCGGCGCGGTGGCGTCGGGCCATTGTCGGTCTACGACCCAGCAGCCGAAATCCACCCGCTGACCAAAACCTATCTGCAAGCCACCGCGCAATCGGGCATCCCGCAAAACCCCGATTACAACGGTGCCGAAATGGAAGGTTCGACCGTCTATCAGATCACCACAAAGGACGGATTTCGCGCCTCGGCAGCGCGCAGCTATTTGTGGCCCGCCCGCAAACGCAGCAATCTGGACGTGCAGACCCGCGCCCATGTGAACCGGATCTTGCTGGACGGCAAACGCGCGGTCGGTGTGGAATACCGCCAGAAGGGCCGCTACATTATCGCCCATGCGCGGCGCGAAGTCATCCTGTGCGGTGGTGCGGTCAATTCACCGCAATTGCTGCAACTCTCGGGCATCGGCCCTGCTGCCGTGCTGCAAAAATATGGTCTACACGTGGTTCACGACGCCCCGCAAGTTGGACGCAACCTGCAGGATCACCTTGGCGCCGATTACATGTTTCGCGCCAAAGTCCCCAGCCTGAATGAACAACTGCGCCCGCTGCTCGGAAAACTACGCGTCGGTTTGCAATACGTCCTGGCCCGCAAAGGGCCATTGTCGCTGAGCCTCAATCAGGGCGGCGGATTTGTCCGCCTGAACGACGCCTCGGACCGGCCTGACCTTCAATTGTATTTCTCCCCAGTCAGCTATACCCGCGCACCCGTAGGCACCCGCCCGCTGATGAGCCCGGACCCATTTCCCGGCTTTCTGCTGGGCTTTAACCCGTGTAAACCGACCAGCACCGGCCATCTACAAATACGCTCTGCCGATCCAACCATCGCGCCGGAAATCCATGCCAATTATCTAGACACCCAGCACGACCGTGACCTGATGCTGGCAGGCATGCGGCTGATACGCAAAATCACCGATACCCCCGCGTTCAAATCGGTGATCGACGCAGAAATGTCACCAGGTCTGGATGTGTCATCAGACGACGATCTGAACGCCTATATCCGCCAGAAATGCTGGACCGTATTTCACCAGTGCGGCACCTGCCGCATGGGTCACGATCCAGCAACATCCGTCGTCGATGAACGGCTAAGGGTGCACGGCATTCAGCGCCTGCGGGTCGCGGATGCGTCGATTTTCCCGACGATCCCGACCGGAAACACCAACGCACCCGCGATTATGGTCGGGGAAAAAGCATCCGACCTGATCCGGCAAGACGCACGCGCCTAAAGGAGACGCACATGAAACTGAACTCCATCGAAACCTTCACCACCCCGTTCATCGGCTTTGTCCGCGTGACGACAGAAAGCGGCGCACAGGGCTGGGGGCAGGTGTCCACCTATCATTCCGATATCACAACACAGGTTTTGCACCGGCAGGTCGCACCGTGGACGCTGGGTCAGGACACCACCGATCTGGACGATCTGCTGGATATTGTGGCCGAACGTGAACACAAATTCCCCGGCTCTTACCTGCGCCGCGCCATGGCCGGTCTGGACACCGCCATCTGGGACATGCGCGGCAAACAGCAAGGCAAATCCGTGGCCGAACTGTTGGGCGGAACGCCCGGTCTAATCCGCGCCTATGCCTCGTCAATGAAACGCGACATCACCCCAGTGGACGAGGCGGCGCGCATGAAACACCTGCGTGACACCCACGGTTTTGACGCCTTCAAGGTCCGCGCCGGTGCCGAAGTCGGACGCAACAAAGACGAATGGCCCGGCCGTACTGAAGAGATCATTCCGACCATGCGCCGTGAAATGGGCGACAATGTCGCGCTGATGATTGATGCCAACAGTTGCTATTCTCCGGACCGCGCCATCGAAGTCGGCCATATGCTGCAGGACCAAGGGTTTTCCCATTACGAAGAACCCTGCCCCTACTGGGAACTGGAACAGACCAAACAGGTCACCGATGCGCTGGACATCGACGTCACTGGCGGGGAACAGGACTGTGATCTGCCGACATGGCGGCGGATGATCGACATGCGCGCGGTGGACATTGTACAACCTGACATTCTGTATCTGGGGGGCATGTGCCGCACCATGCGCGTTGTCGAAATGGCCGACCGGGCCAGGCTGCCGGTCACGCCGCACTGCGCCAATCTCTCCCTTGTCACCCTGTTCACCATGCACCTGCTGCGTTCCATTCCAAATGCGGGAAAATACCTAGAATTTTCGATCGAAGGCTCTGACTATTACCCATGGCAAGACGGACTTTTTGTGCAATCGCCCTATGACATCGTGAACGGTCACGCCCGCGTCACCGACGCACCGGGTTGGGGCGTCGAGATCAGCCCAGACTGGCTGGCGCGGTCGCAGTATCAGATCAGCACCGCGCCCTAACCCGCCAACCTGCACAGGCATAGGGTACCTGCGGGATGTAGTGTTTTGGATGGCGATTAGCAGGATTATCAGGATTAGCAATGCTGAGCGGCTAAATCGCAAAAAATGCAAAAGTCACCGCGATGTGATCGAAGCTTATTTAATTAGGCTCAAGACCACTTTTGTTCGGGTTTCTAGTTACCATAAACGAGCTGAACGCTCGGCCTCAGCATAACCGCATCAGCAATCCGCTGCACGTTTGGAAATTCAAGGATGTCAGGATGGCCTCGTGAAGTTTCGAGCCAAGTTGTCAGCCTAAGCAGCTGTCAAACCAATGAAAACTCGCATCAGATTGATGGGGCAATCGAAATCTATGCGCTCAGTAGTTGACGCCACTCATCGAGGGCAGCGGCACGGTTCAGCTTGAAATTGATGCGTGAATAGAGATGGCGTTCCTGCAGGCCCACACACTCAACCCAACCCCGCACCCAGCCCTTATTGCGCCTTTAGCGGACAAGAGTAGCTGAGAGGAGTGACTTCAGGGCTGGTTTTATAGTAGCGAAATGGGGAGTGTTTTGTCATTAAACGAGGTTACAAATTAGCCCTGCCCGCTTCAAGCAAGTTTAATTTGATGGTGCCGGCTGCGAAGTCCGTCGTGTTCTATCACTCACCGCGCCGCGTTTAGACAAGTGGGCGCACGAAACCATTTGTAAACTGCTGATAATCGTTAAGTATCGCTGATGCTTTGTATCAAATAAAATTTGGAAAATCTTTATGAAGACTAAATTCATCCATATCACGGATATCCACCTTGTCGACGAAGGCCTTTTGCTAAACGGTGGTGTTCCGACCGCCCGGCTGGACGCTTGCCTGGACGATATTTCTCGTTGGCACCCCGATGCGGCATTTTGCGTGATATCTGGAGATCTAGCCGAATTCGCTGAGGTCGAGGCCTATCAGGCGCTCAAGGCCCGTCTGGCGGTCTATCCGCTACCCTGCTTTCTATTGATAGGCAATCATGACGACCGCGCCGTGTTCCAATCGGTTTTCCCGGATCATCCAAAGGACATGAATGAGTTCGTTCAGCATCGGTTCGAGATAGAACAGGGCGTATTCCTGTTCCTTGATACCACCAAAGAAGGGCGAGACGTGCATGAGGGCCAGCTTTGCAGTTACCGACTAGACTGGCTGAAACAACAACTGGCCGAAGCTGGAGACAAGCCAACCTATCTGTTCCTGCACCATCCACCTTTTGAAATCGGCATTCCTTATGTGGATAATATCAGGTTGATTGAAGCGGAGGCATTCGCCAAAGCGCTCCGGCATGGGCGCGATATCCGGCATGTGTTTTACGGACACGTGCATCGCATGACCTATGTGAACTGGCGCGGCATCTCGTTCACCAGCTTGCCGAGCCTTAACCACCAAATCCCATTAAATGCAGCCAGTGTTAATGCCGAATTTTGTGACGAACCCCCAGCCTACGGCGTCGTGCTAATCGAAGATGATCAACTGACAGTGCATTTCAACACCTTCCTGCACCGCAACCCACTGAGCCAGACCTAAGACATGGAACCGTATTGGACCATTTTGATCTTAATCTCGGCAGCAATCCACCCCTTGCGCGACCTGATTTTGAAAGGCGTGGCGCATCCGGCGTCTTGTTATGTTGGTGTGTCGTTGATCTGGGTGTTTCTGGCTGCGGGCCATACACTGGCCATGGGTCAGGATTTGAGCGTACCGCGGGAAACCTGGCCCTATGTCGTTATTTCGGCAATTGGTCTAACCCTCTACTATTATGGAACCTTGTCTGCCCTACGGCGCGGCAATTTGTCGGTTTATTATCCGATCATCCGCTCTTCACCGATTGCCATCATAGCTTTCAGTTGGTTGGCGCTGAATCAGATCTATTCCTGGCTCACGCTGCTAGGAGTATCGCTGGTTCTTCTGGGTAGCCTGATCATCCAAAAATCTCCGGGAAGGCTGCTGGATGATCGCAAAGCATTTACGATGGCTGTCCTGGCGATGATGGGCTCGGCAGCCTATTCGCTGAGCGATGCCAACGCAATGCAACAGGTGTCACCCGCACCCTTCCTTTTTTACTGCTATATTCTGGTAGTGCCCATGCTTGCCGGTATTCGTGCCTGGGAAGATAGCCACATGTTTGCTCCGTTTTTGCCAGTCGTACGCGGGTGGGCGCTAGCCCCATGGCGGATCGTTTTTGCCGGAATTACGTCATTTCTCTCCTACCTATTCATCCTTTCCGCGTTCCAGCTTGGAGCCGAAGCTGCCACAGTCAGCGCAGTTCGTCAGGCGTCTATCCCCGTATCCGTAATCCTCGCTGCGTTCATCCTGAACGAGCCGCACTTTATGCATCGCATCGTCTGGGCCGGCCTGGTTGCGCTGGGGATCTTGGCGATTACATTGTCTTGAGGGCATTGTCATACAAAGGTGTTGTCAGACAAAGTCTAACAGGTCTCAAAGTACCACGATCACACAAATCTATGAAGCGCAGATTTGAAACCACTCCGCGAGAGCAGTTGTGCATTTTTGCTTGAAGGATTGTTTGCTTCCTCACTTAGTGGCGGCTCAGATTTTTTTCGAAAGGCAAAAAAATGCTTATTATCGCACGCAGAATTAAATTTATTGCCAACATTCGGAAAGTATCACTTTCATAGCACAAGGCGGGCAAAAACACCGTCGAAACGAGCAGAAATCGACCTAAGGCTTTCCTTTCTCCCACGGGAAGCCTTTATTTTTGGTAACTCCACCAAAACCGAACTGTTTCGTGACAGATATCGATGCCACGTTCATGTAAGATATCTTCCACCTGACGGAAACTCAGCGGGTAACGTATGTAATACATCACTGCCAATCGGATGATTTCAGGTGAAGTCTTGAAGTATTTGAAGGGAGAACATGTTGTCATCTAACAAAAATACGGACCGACCTCGAAACCGTCAAGTTTGTCTGACAACGCCAATTCAGAGACCGGAACGTAAACGGGACAAGACCATATAGACCATTATATTATTTGGTACCGCTGAAACAGATCAAATATCGCCTCTGACGTAATTAAAAACGTCACTGACGTCAAACAGCGTGCCTGTAGATTTTGCTAAAGGAATTCACGCATCCTAGGCGCGCACCCGTTCTGATTTTGGATCATAAGGCGTGCGCAGATATGCGGTAGTTTTGATATGTTGGCCCGCCAGATCAATGACAAAACTGTGGCTCTCGATAAATGCCTGATCAATCTTGCGACCAACTTCGACGTCACACAATGCAACCGCAGCGCCAAGGGTATGCCCATAGCCCGCTGACCGGACCTCGCCGACTTCAGCGCCGTCGCAAAGCACGGCCTCACCGCCCCAAATCTGCGCATCGGCATCGTTCAACACCAATTGGATAATGCGGCGGTTCAGGTGATCAGGATCAGCCTTCGCAGCAAGCAACGCGTCTTTTCCGATAAACCCACCTGCTTTGTCAAAATCTACCGCGAAGCCCAGACCGGCATGTAGTGGCGTGATGTCAGGGGTCAACTCGCGGCTCCATGCGCGATAGCCTTTTTCGATCCGCAGACCGTCCAGCGCGTAGTAACCCGCGTCGCGGATACCATGATCGGCACCAACCCGCATCAGATCGTCATAAACTCCAACGCTAAATTCTGTTGGAACAATAAGCTCCCAACCCAACTCGCCCACATAGGTCATGCGGTTTGCCATCACGGTGGCATAGCCAAGGTCGATGCTTTTGCAGATGCCAAAGGGAAAGCTGTCGTTCGATAGATCGGATTTGGTCAATGCGCCCAACACGTCGCGGGATTTTGGCCCCATAAGTGCCAGAACAGACCACGCCGATGTGACATCGGTCATGAACACATAGGCACCGCGTGCAAAATTGCGCGAAATCCAGTCGGCATCGCGCACCGCCTGCGCCGAGCCAGTGATGATGAAAAACGTGTCTACCTTCGTGCGGATGACTGTCAAGTCGCTTTCAAATCCGCCGCGTTTGTTCAACAGGCCCGTGTATACAGTTTTGCCAATCGGCACGTCGATATTCGCGGCACAAATTCTGTTGAGTTCAGTGCAGGCATCGCGCCCCTGCACCAGTAACTTTGCAAAGGATGTCTGGTCGAACACGGCGACGCCTTCACGCACCGCCTTGTGTTCTTCTGCCACTGCCGCGTGCCAATTTTGACGTCCAAAGCTATATTCGGTGTCTGCCTTTGTGCCTTCGGGCGCGAACCAATTTGCCCTTTCCCAGCCCATTTTTGATCCGAATACTGACCGTTTCGCGGCCAATCGGTCATACAACGGCGAACGGCGGAACGGGCGCGCTGTGTCCAATTCCCGGTTCGGCCATGGCATTGCATAATGCAGGCCTAAGGTTTCTTTCACCCTGTCGTGCAACCACTTCGGATTGTTGTTAAAATCGGCAAAACGGCGGATGTCGACGGCAAACAGGTCTGACGTCGCCTCACCTTCCACAATCCATTCAGCGAGCGCACGCCCAGCACCACCGGCACTTGCGATGCCCATCGAATTGAAGCCAGCGCCGACAAAGAAATTTACCAGTTCTGGCGCTTCACCTAGCAAATAGTTGTTGTCAGGCGTGAAGCTTTCGGGGCCATTGTAGAATTTGCGAACACCTGCGGTTTCCATATCCGGCACACGGATCAGCGCGTTGTTCAAAAGAATTTCAAACTGGTCCCAATCGTCGGGCAACAATGAGAATTGGAATTTTTCAGGGATGCCATCCATGCCCCACGGTTTTGCCTCAGGTTCAAACCCGCCCATCACCAGCCCGCCGGTTTCTTCTTTGAAATAGATATAACCGTCTGGGTCGCGCAAAACCGGAAGGTCGAGTTTAATTCCCTTCATTGGCTCGGTCACTATATACATATGCTCGGCGGAATGAAGCGGGACATTCACACCGCACATCTTGCCAATCTCGCGGGCCCATTGACCTGCACAATTGACAACGACTTGAGCTTCAATTGTGCCGTGATCCGTTACAACCCCTGTTACAGCGCCATCCTTTGTGGTGATATCGGTGACTTTCACGCCCTCAATAACCCGCGCACCGCCATTGCGTGCACCCCTTGCCAAAGACTGTGTCAGATCGGTCGGGTTGGCCTTACCGTCTCCGGGCATCCAAATCCCGCCTTTCAGATCACCAGTTTGCATCACTGGCCATTTATCGCCTGCCTCTTGTGGGGTCAGAACATCCACCTCGACGCCCTGGGCACGGGCGGCAGCGGCTGTGCGCATCAGCATTGTCATTCTGTCATCAGTGCGTGCGACAGTGACGGACCCGCACTGCATCCAACCTGTCGCCAACCCTGTTTCAGCCTCAAGATCCGCATAAAGCTGTGTTGAATAGCGGATCAGATTGGTCATGGCTGGCTGGCTTCGTAATTGCCCAACAAGACCCGCCGCATGCCATGTTGTACCGCAGCTCAACTGTCCTTGTTCCAGCAACACAACATCCGTATGCCCCATCTTTGTGAGGTGATACGCCACCGAACAGCCGACAATACCGCCACCGATGATGACGTATTGCGCACGTTGGGGAAAAGATTTTGACATTGCACGACTCCAAAAGGCTATGAACTGACAAAATATTTCAATACTTTGCAAAATTATGCAATGATTGAAATATCAGTCGGTAATCTGAAAGATCATTCCGTTTTGCGTGATCGCGCTGAGAACCTCGGGATCTGGGCGTTGATCCATCATAATGCATGTGCCCTTGGGCGGCGTTGGCATCGCCATTTGCCCTACAACGCCAAATTTTGCATGATCCGCGATCACAAATCGCGTGCCCCCATTCAAAAGCATCTGTGTCCGAAAGCTGACCGCCTCTTTGCTAAAATCCGTTAACAGCGTTCTTGCAGACAACCCGCCTGCGCTTACCACTGCAAAATCAACGTGATATTGGCTGATCTGTACGGTTGTTTCGATGCCGATCGTCGCCATTTCTTGGGTGTCGACTTTGCCACCCAACATAATCAATTCACGACAGTTTAGTGCAATCTGTTGGGCAATCGCAAAGTCATTTGTATAGACCATCAGGTCCATGCGAGCGTGCAGCGCCTGCGCCAAAGCAAAGGTGGATGACCCGTTATCAAGAAACAACGAAGATCCATCTGGAATTTGGGCCGCCAAGGCAAGCGCAATCCGGGTCTTGCCGCTGGCGTTTAACTGGGTCCGGCTTGCCATCGGGATTTCTTGGGCTCTAATTTGTGTCGCGCCACCCCTGATCTGTCGCAGTTTGACGCGTTCGGCCAGTTACTCGATATCCTTGCGTACAGTTTCGCGTGTGACGCCAAGGTGTTCTGTCAAGGCACGCGTCGACACAGTTGTTTTGCGTTGGATTTGGCCAGAATGATTGCGTGCCGCTCAGATGCTAACATTATTTGCCCTTTTCATGCGCTTGCGTTGTTCAAGTGTCTTGCATTTGAACATATTAGCCAACCTCCCGCACGGATCGCATGAACGTACGTATCATTGGCAAATCACGGCGCATTTTTAGGATAACAAGGGTTTCGACCATTTCCAATTCAATGCCGGTAATCTTAATAGGCTGCAAGCGTTCATCGTGATTATGTTCCGCTTGCGAGACAAAGCCGATACCCGCCCCCGATGCCACGATTTCGCGCATCGCTTCGCGACCATCCACTTCGATGATTGGTTTCATCGGGACCTTCATTGCCTGCGCTGCCTCCTCAATATTTGAGCGCGTCCGAGATCCCGTTTCGCGCAAAACCAAGGGCCATTTGGACAGATCTTTAAAGGCGATCTCGGTGCGGCCGTTCGGGAGATAGTTCTTGGCAGAAATGGCAATAATCGGGGCCCGCCCAATATCAAATGCAGTGAAGTCAGACGCCGGCTGCATATTACCAACGACACCGATTTCGGCATCATAATTGCGCAAACGGGCCAGCACTTCTTTGGTATTGCCGGTTTTGATCGACACAAAAACCTTGGGATTGTTCTGACGAAAATGGCTGATCGCATCGGTCACATGCAATGCTGAATCAGCCACGATGCGCAGCGACCCGGTTACGGTAGCACTTGAATGATCAAGGTATTCGCCAATGCTATCTTCAATCTCGAAGAATTGTTTAGTCATCCTAAACAGGCCCGCGCCAGCTTCTGTCAAATAAACGTTTCGTTTCTCGCGCTTAAACAAAAGCGTGTCATGGGCCTGCTCTAACCGTTTGACCTGATCAGAAAGCGCTGGCTGAGTTTGGTTCAATCTATCTGCCGCACGCGAAAACCCACCGTAAAGGGCAACGCTATGAAAGGCACGAAGTTGCGTATATCTCATGTCGGAAAGCCATCACAAAGATTTATATTTAAGGTATAACTATAATACTCTGTCTGGACCTAACACTCAAGCTGTAAGAGATCGACCAATTGCGCGTGCAGCTCTGGCGTCGCGGCACTGATGATCGGACCTTCGTAGGTCAGATCAGGTTTTTGCCCTGTCCATGTTGTCATGATCCCCCCTGCCCCTTCGACGACCGGACCAAGTGCAAGAAAATCATAAGGCTTCAGATCATAGTCGACCACAGCATCGACATGCCCTGCCGCAAGAAGCGCGTGTGGATAGCAATCATATGCAAACCGCCGCGTTTGTCCGCTTTGCATTAGCTTTGCAAAAACGGTCGGATGCGCATCATAGATTTTCTCGCCCTCGTTCACATAGAGAATGGCGTCGGCAAGGTTCGTCTGTGTAGATACGTGGATTTCAGCGCCATTGCATGTTGCCGCTGCTCCCTTAATCCCGCAGTAAATCTCACCCAATACCGGCATACCAATAATGCCAAGTTTCGGGTCGCCCGCCTCAAGATATCCGAGCAGAAATCCAAAAAGTGGGTGGCCAGACAAAAAAGACCGCGTTCCGTCAATTGGATCGATAACCCACAAATTATCCTGACCTGATCCATCAATTCCGTATTCTTCGCCCAGAATGCTGTGATCAGGATATTTTTCCAAGATCGCCGCGCGTATCTGTTTTTCGATGCTCTGATCTGCAAAGGTCACTGGGCTTTGATCTTGCTTGAACGAAATCTCGATGGGTTTACAAAAAAAACCTTTGGCCAGTTCAGCTGCGAGTTCAGCGAAATGATGGCCGTCTTCAAACAATGTTGCGGCGTCCATGAATATCCCGTCCTTTTGGTCTGTCCCTTGGCCAACTGATGCAAGCGAGCGTCAGCCAAGTCGATATGCGTTCAAGGGTCAAATAGGCGCAAAACATCTTGTGCGCCAAACGTTGTGTGTGTCTTCTTTTGTTTATATATGTCTTTTTGTATGATTCAAAGCCATGCTTTTGCTTTTGTGCCATGCACAGACGTCAACGCAGATCATGCGGACGACACGGTTTTTGCCCCGCGAAATCCGACTATTTCAGCGCATTCAATCCATCAAAAAAATCTATCGAAAGATAAGCATTGTGGATTTTACATATGAACCGTGCTGGTCCAAATTCACGTCAAATATCCCCAGCGGCGGAGCACTCAGATGAAAAATTCTCCCATCCCGAAACCAAAGCTAGGCGAACCCTACCTTTTGACGCCGGGGCCGCTTACGACATCATACGAAGTGAAAGAAGCCATGTTGCGAGATTGGGGCAGCTGGGATGATGACTTTCGCGCAATGACCCGGGATATGCGATCTCGATTGCTCGACCTGATTGGGCCCGGTTCTGACGCGTATGATTGCGTGCCAATTCAGGGTTCAGGGTCCTATTGTGTCGAAGCAATGTTAGGGTCGTTTGTGCCCAAAGACGGCAAAGTACTGGTATTGGCCAATGGGGCCTACGGCTTGCGGGCTGCGGCAACTTTGAAATGTATTGGGCGAAACTATCATCTGTTGGACAAGGGCGACTACCTGCCGCCACGCGGTGATGAAGTTATGGAAATCCTAAGCCAAGACGCGGCAATCAGCCATGTCCTGATCATCCACTGTGAAACAAGTTCGGGTATCCTGAACCCTGTCCAAGAACTGGCCGATGCCGCCCACGCAGCAGGACGCAAGGTTTTGATCGACAGCATGTCAGCCTTTGGCGCCATCCCGCTCGAGGCAGAGACCGTAAAGTATGCAGCGATGGTGTCTTCGGCAAACAAATGCATCGAAGGCGTTCCAGGCTTTGGTTTTGTGATCGCCCGCACGGATGAACTTGTCGCGGCTAAGGGCAACAGCCATTCCCTATCACTTGACGTCGAGGCCCAATGGTCAGCGATGGAAAAAACCGGCCAATGGAGATTTACGCCGCCAACCCATGTGGTGGCCGCCTTTATCGAGGCGCTTAAGGGGCACAAAGCAGAAGGCGGTGTTGCGGGTCGCGGTGGACGCTATCACCGCAACCGCGATACAATGGTGTCCGGCATGCGCGCGCTTGGGTTTGAAACCCTGCTAGATGATCGTTGGCAGTCTCCGATCATCGTTACCTTCTTCTGCCCTGCTGATCCGAAGTTCTCGTTTAAGGGTTTCTACGAGGCGATGAAAGAAATGGGGTTTATCATCTACCCCGGCAAATTAACCGTGGTTGATAGTTTCCGTGTCGGCTGCATTGGCCAGATGGACGATCACGTTATGCATAAGGTCGTCAAAGCGGCCGGTGATGCATTGACTCATATGGGTGTTCTATCTGCGGTGCCACCCGCCGCGGCACTTGAAGAACGCAAAATACTTACTGCTTAAGCAATAAAGGAACGAAAATGACCATCTCTTCTCCCGTTGTCGCGAATGATCGCACATATCCTGTCCCCAAAACCTGCGCGATTGCTATCTGCCTTGATGGGTGCGAGCCGGAGTATCTGACCAAGGCGATTGCCGATGGGTTAATGCCAACGCTGAAACGTATGCGCGAAACTGGCACAGACCGTTTGGCGCATTCGGTCATTCCATCTTTCACCAACCCCAACAATCTGTCCATCGCGACAGGACGCCCGCCGATCGTGCACGGCATCTGCGGCAACTACTTGTATGAACCGGACACTGGTGAAGAAGTCATGATGAACGACGTGCGGTTCTTGCGGGCCCCCACTGTTTTCTCAAAGTTCTATGAGGCTGGGGCACGGGTCGCGATTGTCACTGCCAAGGACAAATTGCGTGCCTTGTTGGGTGCGGGTCTGAAATTTGACGAAGACCGCGCTGTTTGCTTTTCAGCTGAAAAATCAGGCACATCCACCAAAGACATTCACGGACAAGACGCAGCGAGCAAATGGCTGGGAATGGCTCAACCAGAGGTCTACTCGGCTGAGCTGTCAGAATTTGTCTTCGCCGCTGGTGTGAAGCTGCTCAAGGAGTGGAGCCCAGACGTCATGTACCTGACCACGACCGACTATGTGCAGCACAAATATGCCCCTGACGACGCGCAAGCCAAATCGTTTTACGAAATGTTCGACAAATACCTGACTGAGTTGGACGCGATGGGTGCAGCAATCGTTGTGACGGCGGATCACGGCATGAAGCCAAAGCACGACGCAAATGGCGACCCTGCCGTCATCTATGTTCAAGACCTCTTGGACGAATGGCTTGGTGAAGCTGCTGCGCGTGTTATTTTGCCGATCACCGACCCTTATGTCGTGCACCACGGTGCGCTTGGCGGGTTCGGCACTGCTTACCTGCCCGAAGGCACAGATCGTGGCGATATTATCGCGCGACTGGCCGCCCGCGAAGAACTCCTCGAGGTTGTCACCAAGGAAGAGGCGGTCGAGCGTTTTGAACTTCCTGCGGATCGTATTGGCGATATTGTCATGATCTCGACGGAAAATATGACCATCGGCACATCTGAAAGCCGTCATGATTTGGCCGCGCTCAATGAACCCCTGCGCAGCCACGGTGGCCTGACAGAACAAGTGGTGCCTTTCATCGTAAACCGCGTAATTGATTTGCCAAGCAAACCCGTCCTGCGAAACTTCGATGCGCTCTTTTATGCAATAACCGCTGCGGCGCTTTAAAACGAAAGACCCCTAAATGACAAAGATTGAAATTCGTAACGAAGGCATGCGTATCGGCGGTAAGGTTGTGTTTACCGACGACGTCATCGAGGTGCTTTATCCCTACACTGACGAAGTTGTGGGCACTGTTCCTGCGGGCACAGCGGAACACGCGCGCAAGGCGTTCGAGATTGCTGCAAATTACAAGTCAAAGCTGACCCGCTATGAGCGGAGCGAGATCTTGAAAAAAGCAGGCCGACTTATCGGAGAGAAGCGTAAAGACCTCGCCAAATGGCTGACGCTTGAGCTGGGGATTTGTCACCAGCATGCAATCTACGAGACCAAGCGAGCGCAAGATGTTTATGACTTTGCAGCGGCGCAGGTTTTAAACGATGACGGCGAAATCTTTTCGTGCGATTTGACCCATAACGGCAAAGCCCGCAAGATTTTCACCAAGCGCGAGCCGGTAAAGGCCATCTCGGCGATCACGCCGTTCAATCACCCGCTGAACATGGTCAGCCACAAAATTGCGCCCTCGATTGCCACCAACAATTGCATGGTCTGCAAGCCAACCGAACTCACGCCGCTGACGTGCCTTGCGCTAGCAGATATTCTTTACGAAGCCGGCCTTCCCCCTGAGATGTTTCAGGTTGTCACAGGCCTGCCGCAGGATATCGGCGACGAGATGATCACAAACGAAAACATCGACATCATCACTTTCACCGGTGGTGTTCCTGTCGGCAAGATTATCGCTGACAAGGCTGGTTATAAACGTCAGGCGCTTGAACTGGGTGGAAATGATCCGCTGATCATTTGTAACGATCTGTCTGATGCCGATCTGGAAAAAGCAGCGACCATCGCGGTCGCAGGTGCGACTGGTAACTCCGGTCAGCGCTGCACCGCGATCAAACGCATTTTGGTGCAAGAAAGCGTTGCCGATAGATTCGTACCGCTGGTTCTGGAAAAAGCCAAGAAGATCAAGTTTGGTGACCCGCAAGACCCTGCAACCGAACTTGGCTGCGTGATCCACTCAAAGGCGGCCGAACTGTTCGAGAACCGCGTGCTGGATGCGGAAAAGCAAGGTGCAAAAATTTTGTATCACCCTGGTCGTCAGGGCGCGTTGTTGCCGCCTATTGTGATCGATTATGTCCCACATGAGTGTGAACTGGTGATGGAAGAGACCTTTGGTCCGATCATCCCAATCGTGCGTGTGCCCGACAATGATGAGGAGGTCATGGCAATCTCCAACTCGACCGAGTTTGGCCTGTCATCGGGTGTTTGTACCAACGATCTGCACCGTGCGATTTCTTATATTAACGGTCTGGACGTCGGCACTTGTAACATCTGGGAACAACCCGGCTACCGCATTGAAACGTCCCCCTTTGGTGGGATCAAAGACAGCGGCAATGGTGTAAAAGAAGGCGTAACAGAAGCGATGAAATTCTTCACGAATGTCAAAACGTATTCACTGCCTTGGGTCGAATAGACCTAGATTTACCCTGACTGGCGGAGCTCTGGGGCTCCGCCATTTTTGCGGATCTGACCAACTTTTGTAAAACAGGAAACAGCTCAATGAGCACCGGACTCATTTCCATCGTCCTGTTTGCAGCCCTTCTGCATGCGACGTGGAACGCGCTGGTCAAAGGATCGCGCGACCGTGCTGCCGCACTTGCATACATCTCGATGGGGCATGTCATCCCCGGCGCGATCCTTGTTATGTTCTTGCCGATGGTGGCACCAGAGGCGTGGCCGTTTATAATTGCATCAACCGTCATCCACTGGGGCTACTACTACGCCTTGAATGTGTCTTATCGACTGGGTGATCTTTCGTTGATCTACCCTATCGCACGTGGACTTGCGCCGGTTCTTATTGCTTTGGGGGCGCAGTATTGGGCCGCTGAAATACTGCCGGTGCAGGCGTGGGTTGGTATCATCGTCGTCTCGTTTGGCATCTTGATCCTTGCGCTTAAGCAAACAAACACGTCTTCGCGCCCCATTGTCGCCGCAGTCATCACCTCGATGTTCATCGCGGCCTATTCGATCGTCGACGGGATCGGGATTCGGGTTTCGGGCAGCCCCGTTTCTTATATCGGCTGGCTGTTTGTCGCCGAAATTTTTGTGCCGCTTTTCGTCTTAGCTCGATTTCCCAAACGGCTGATCCATTTTGGGACGCGCACATCTCTGCTGGCTCTTGCAGGCGGCATCATGTCCGGACTTGCGTATGGGCTGGTTCTTTATGCAAAAACACTGGTGCCCCTCGGCGTCGTGTCAGCGTTGCGCGAAACCTCTGTCATATTTGCGGCTTTGATCGGGGTCTTCGTGATGGGGGAACGCCCGATCAAAAGGCGTATCCTCGCCGCAACAGTCGTTGCGGTTGGCGTCGTCATTCTTTTGAAATAGTCTGTTAGCCCACAAAAACACATATTTTCGCACGAATCCTCTGGACAATTTGGCCTGAACCCGTCAATTGGAAGAGAGGATTGCTCATGCCCCACACTGAAAATCATGCGACACATAGAGAAGTTGAACTTCTTGAAACTCTCAGAGCTCAGGGGGGGTCTGCACGCACATCCCATCTTGCAGATGTCCTAAGCGTCAGCGAAGAAACCATACGCAGAACGGTTAAGGTACTGGCGAAAACCGGAATGGTTCAGCGCGTGCATGGTGGTGTCTATCTGTCTAACACAGAAGCGCTTGATCCGGTCGGGTCTCGGCTAAAAATACGGACAAAAGCCAAGGGGCAAATTGCAGCGGTAGCGGCCAGTATGATACCAAGCGGGTCTTGTGTGTTTCTAGACGTCGGAAGCACGACGGCACATGTGGCGACCGGCTTAAGATCACACCGTGACCTCAAGGTTGTCACGAACGGAATTCACGCTGCACAAGCCTTGGTGGACAACAATGACAATCAGGTCTTCTTGGCTGGTGGCGCATTGTATCATGTCGAAGACGGGACCTTCGGACCTGAAACCATAGAATTTGTTGAAAGATTCAATATCGACGTCGCGGTCATCAGCATTGATGGCTTTGACTGTGAAACCGGGTTCCTATTGTCGAGCGCTGCAGAAGCGGCTTTGGCGCGGGCTGTGACACAACGTGCAAGGCGCGTTCTTGTTGTGACAGATGTCACCAAATTCGGGCAATCCGCACCTTTGATTGCCTGCAAACCAAGAGATGTCACCGCGGTTCTTATCGATAAACTGCCGGATCGCATTTTCCACCAAAAGCTTATCGAATGGGAAATAGAAGTCGTCGTCGTTCCGGACTCGAAAACCGGAAAAACACGATGATAATCGTCTCGTTTTTGTTGGAACTTTTTGGCGCGACCATGCTGCTTTTGTTTGCTGTCCGCATAGTTCGCACCGGCATTGAGCGCACCTTTGGTGCGTCTTTTCAACGGCAAGTGACCCGTCACAAACATCCCGTCGGTTTGGCGATCATTGGCGTTTTCCTCGCGATTGTTTTGCAAAGTTCGGCCGCGGTAACCCTTCTGGTGGCAGGCTTTGCGGGGTCGGGCGCACTTGCGTTTGTGCAGTCAATGGCAGTTGTGCTTGGCGGCGATTTGGGATCCGCGCTTTTGATCCAGATCCTGTCCTTGAAGCTCAGCTGGCTCGCACCAGCGCTTCTGACTGTTGGGGGTATCTTATTCCTCAAGACCGAAAAGAAACGATTAAAACAGGCTGGCCGCATCATTTTAGGCATCGCTTTGATCCTGATTTCACTGGGCTTTCTACGTGACGCGATCGAACCGATCCGCGAAAGTTCCTTGTTGCCGGCAATCGCGGGCTATCTTGAACGCGATTTTCTGACCGCTTTTATTGTTGGGGCTGGACTGGCGTTTGTGATGCACTCCTCGGTGGCGACGATTTTGATGGTTGTTGCAATCGTCAGTGTCGGCGCCCTGCCCTTTGCGGTCGGTGTGTCCATTTTGCTGGGTGCGAACATGGGCTCCGCTTTGATACCGATTTGGCTGTCGCGGGGGATGGAACCACGCGCGCAACGCATCCCGCTTGCGAATTTGATCATCCGTGGGGCCGCGGCTGTGGCGGCGTTGCTTGTCATCAACCTGACAGCGATTACCGTCATTCCGCCGTCTTGGAACGATGGCCAAAGCCTTATCCTGTTACACATTGGTTTTAACAGCTTGCTGATTTTGTTACTTCCGTTTCTTTCGTTATTGGAACGTCCTGTATCGATGATGGTCCCGACCCCGAAAGACGAGATCAAAACTGTCCCGATTCAAAATCGAACGCTTCTGAATGACGTAGGACAGACGAACCCAACACTTGCGCTTGCATCATTGCGCCACGAAGTGCTGCGCATGGCCGGTCTGGTCGGTGACATGCTGTCCCCTGTTATGGGGCTGTATGATACGTTTGATACCGCGCTGCTGTCTCACATCCAGTCGCAGGATCTTATCGTAAATAAAGCTTTGGATATGGTGCGGAAATATGCATCCAACATGCCACACCAAGATATGAGCAAAGATCAACTTAAAGAGATGCGCGAGCTGATGGATTACGCCATCGCCCTAGAGGCCGCGGGCGACATCATTGTGAAACGGCTGTTGCCGCTGACAAAGGAAAAATCTCAAAAGGGCATAAAGCTAAGTAAGGTCGGGTTTGCCGAACTTCTGGCGATAAATGATCAGGTTGAGGTTAATCTTAAGACGGCGACCAATGTGCTTATTTCGTCTGACGTCATGGCGGCCCGCCTTCTGTTAGAGGAAAAGGCTGAAATGGCCCGTATGGAGCGTTCTAGCCGCAAAAAGCACCTGCGCCGATTATCAGATGGCGATATGGACAGCGCCAGGTCCAGCGACATCCATTTGGAAACGGCCTATACGCTCAAGGAATTCAACTCTTGGATCATCAGCGTGGCCCACCCGATCTTGGCCCGCGAAGGGCAGCTTTTGTCAACACGGCTTGTTGACTAAACACCAACCTTACGGCCTGACCAGACGATCAAAGCGCGGCAGTTTCAAACAGTTCTTTCCAGCGGTGGCACGATACCGCATGTCCCTCATCACAGGTTTCCAATGTGGGAACTTCGCTTTTGCAAATATCGGCCACATGTGGGCAGCGCGTGTGGAACGTACAGCCCGACGGTTGATTGGTCGGAGACGGGATTTCGCCTACCAGACGCTGGGCGGAATCCTCTGCATCTGGATCCAGCGACGGGATCGCCGAAAACAACGCTTTGGTATAAGGATGGCGCGTGCTGTTGAACAAATCCTTTGTCGGAGCACTTTCGACAATGCGCCCCAGATACATCACGGCGACATGGTCACAGGTATGGGCCACGACAGACAAATCATGGCTGATGAACAAGAACGTTAACCCCATGTCGATCTGAATGGACTTCAGCAGGTTCAGAACATCCGCTTGAATAGACACATCCAAAGCCGCGACGCTTTCGTCGGCGACAATGAACTGCGGCTTTGACACCAAAGCCCGCGCAATGGAAATTCGCTGCCGCTGTCCGCCCGAAAAAGCATGCGGAAAACGGCGCAAGTGTTCCAGATTCAAACGACATTTCGCGGCGATTTCACGCACGACCTTGTCGGTTTCTTCGCGCCCAGACGTCAGGCCCATCACCTCAAGCGGTTCAGCAATGATATCACGCACGGTCATACGCGGCGACAAGGCGGCATAGGGGTCCTGAAAGATCAGCTGGGCCCGTTTGCGATAATCCTTGAGTTCGGCAGGCGTCATTTTTTCAAGATCATACCGGACTTCGCCGTCGTCATAGACTGCGCCGCCCCTTGCGATTTTCGTGGCATTCAACAATGCCCGACCTAACGTGGTCTTGCCGGACCCACTTTCGCCGACGACTCCAAAGAACGAGCCCCTTGGAATATCAACGGATATCCCATCGACTGCCTTTAGGATTTTGGGCTTGAAAAATCCGCCCCCGATGTTGAATTCGACCGCCAAGTTCTTGGTGGAAATAAGATTGTCAGTCATCCCTAAGCCTCCGTTGCGAAAAGATGACAGGCCACTGCGTGATCTGGATTTTTTTCCCGCCACTCAGGGATATTGACTGTGCAGGTTTCACCAACAACCTTTCCGCATCTGGTGTTGAACACACACCCCGTAGGCCGTTCAAGAGGCGAAGGAATATCGCCAGGAATAGGCACCAACGGCGATTCAAGATCATCCATTTTGGGCAACGCATCCAGCAGGCCTTGAGTGTAGGGATGTGCCGGATTGCGGATAACATCACGCACGGGACCTTTTTCAATCATCCGGCCAAGATACATCACAGCCACTTTGTCAGCGGTCTGTGCAATCACGCCAAGGTCATGGGTGATAAAGATGATCCCCATCATAAACTCGGACACCAATTCGCGCATCAAGTCGATAACCTGCGCCTGGATTGTGACATCCAGCGCCGTTGTCGGCTCATCCGCGATCAGAAGTTTGGGCTTGGTTGACAGCGCCATCGCAATCATCGCGCGCTGCCTCATACCACCCGACAGTTCAAAGGCATATTGATCAAACCGGGCTGAGGCATCAGAAATACCGACGCGGTCCAACATTTCAATCGACAGTTCTTTGCACTGTGTCTTTGACATGTCCGTGTGCAACAAAAGCTGTTCGACCATCTGTTTGCCAATGGAAATGGCCGGTGCAAAGCTGGCCATCGGTTCTTGGAAAATCATCGAAATCGCGCCGCCACGTACAACGTTGCGCTGCTTTTGGGATGTGAGTTTCAGCACATCCAGCGATACATCTTTGGTGTTCAACAGGATCTTGCTTTCGGGCGCATAGACTGCGTTGCCAGCATTCAGATACATCAGCGACTTCGCCGTCACCGATTTACCTGATCCGCTTTCGCCGACCAGCCCCATGACTTCGCCAGGCATCACGGTAAAACTAACATCATCAACCGCAGTGATCCGACCTTCGTCAGTGTCAAATTGCAGCGTTAGATTTTGGACATCAATCAGTGGTTTCATTTCTTGGAATCCGAATAAGGGTCAGCTGCGTCACGCAAGCCATCGCCGACGAACACAAAGGCCATGACAAGTGCGACGAAGAAAAGAACCGGGATAAAGTACCATTGGTAATTGAGCAGAACGTCCGCTTTGGTGACGTTTTGCAGCATAACACCCAATGAGTTCACAGGGTCCTTCAGCCCCAACCCGATAAAGCTAAGACCGGTTTCGGTCAGCACCATGTAGGGGAATGAGATCACCAGATCGACAATGATATAACTGGTGAAGCTGGGTAAAAGGTGGCGCCGGATGATGTGGGGCGATGATGCGCCACACAGCTGAGCCGCCAGCACATATTCCTGATTTCGTTCCGTCAACAAATGGGTCCGCACACGGCGCGCCAACGTCGGCCAACCGATCAAACCTAGAATAATCGCGATCATGAAAAACCGTTGCTCTGAGGTCCATTCAGTTGGCACAAAGGCTGCCACGGACATCACCAACGGGATCGCAGGGATCGTTCGCACCGCGTCCGTTACCATCTGGATCACGCTATCCAGCCTGCCCCCGTAATAGCCGGACACCCCTCCTATGATCAGGGCGAGCACAAAGGATATCAAAACCCCGAGCGTGCCGATTTGAAGCGATGTGAAAATCGCATGCAGCGTCCGAGAGAAGATATCTTTGCCAGCACTGTCGGTGCCAAACAGGTGTATCATTTTTTCGTCGCCTTGGAGACCAAAGAGATGCGTATCCATCGGAATTACTCCGAACAGATCAAACTCTGAGCCTTCTACGAAAAACGCGATGTAGTGGCGGATATCTTCGTTTGGCTCCTCAACCCAACGGAAATTGGTTTCAGCCGACCTCGTGCGTTCGACCCCGTGGATGAAGGGACGCAAGGAACAGCCGTTCTTGTCGCAGAACTGCGGGATTTGTGGCGCACCATTCAGATAGTCGCGATCCCGCCCTGCAATTGTCGGATCATATGGCGAAAGTGCGGGCGCGAGAATGCCAATCACAATGATAAAGACTAGCACGCCAGCAGCAATCATGGCCGCACGTTGTTTTTTGAACCGGGCCCAAATCAATTGACTTTGCGATGCGGTAAAGTAGGTCTCTTTGTCCTGCTGTAGGCTTTTCATTGTTTTCGCGCTCATGCCAGCTACCTCAAGATGCTCTTGCGGATCCGTGGATCCATGATGGCAAGAAGAATGTCAGTCAGAAAATTTAGCGTGACGATGGATGCCGTCAGCAAAAAGATGATGGCGCCCGCAAGCTGCTGATCGTTGGACTTTGCCAAAGCATCAATCAGAAGCGACCCAGCCTCGGACAGCGTCAGAATAAGTGCGACGATCGGCAGTTCGTTGAACACACGGTTCAGATCAAAACCCAAGGAATTCACAATCGGAGCTAATGCGTGCCGCGCCGGATAGCGCCACAGCAATTTTGCTCCATATAAACCGCGTGCTTTAGCCGCCGTCACATAAAGCTTTCCGATCTCGTCAGACATCAATGCGCGAACGGTTTGTAAAGCAAACGCGGTCGCCGACCAGCCAAGGATAAAAATGGGCAACCATGCATGTTTGAGCAGGTCAACGAACTTGGCCCATGACCAATCTGCGTCGCGATACTCAGCCGAAAACAGCCCCGTTAGAGTTTCGCCGAAATAGACCGTCGCGACCAACATAATCATCAACGCCAACAAGAAGTTTGGCATTGCCAGGCCGAGGTAGCTGAAGATCCGAAGGCTGTTGTTCAAAACCGCATTGCGGGAAGATGCCGCGATGATGCCAACCGGAACAGCAATGGAATAAGCCAGAAGCAGTGATGACATGGCGATCGCCAAGGAAATCCAGAACTTCGCACCCAAAAGATCTGCAATATTGACGCGCAGAATACAGCTGTCGCCAAAATCGCCTTGGAAGGCGCCCACGACCCAGGTGCTCCAGCGGGTGATGAAAGGTCGGTCCAGCCCGAGGCGGACACGTTCGCTTTCGATGTCTGCGATTGAAATCGCGACCCCCTGCGTCTGTTTGTAAGATAGATAACGTTCTGCACAATCACCGGGAACCAGTTCCATCAGTGAAAAGACAACGAATGAAACGATTAACAGCGTGATGAAAGCCATTGCCGCGCGCATTAGCGCAAATCGTCCAAATTGCAGCATGCCCTGACCCCTCAGTCGTCATTCTTAGTTCATAGAAAAATCACAGGCGGACCATAGCCCGCCTGTGAAAACGTTAGATTATTCAGACAACCACCACTGGGTCGGGTTGTATGGGTAAGCCCGGTAGAAGTCGTAGCTTGTCGTCTTGAACTTAACCACGTTCTGCAGTGCGTTCGTATAGTAGGTCGGTGACGAAGATTTCACCGTACCGATGAACAACAGATTGGACGTCATGGCTTCGATGAGGCCATTGGCTGCGGCTGCCTGTGCGTCGGACCCCGGAGCGGAGACCTGCATGGCGTTCACATCATCAATCATACCCATGACGTAGGCAGGTGGTTCAACACCGTTCGCACCGTCACTATCGATCCACTCAGCCCACAGCATGCCGGTGCGCGCGTTAAAGTAGGTCGAGAATGGTGGAACGTGCAATTCGTTTGAGCCCATCGCAACACCCAATGGCGCACCTTGTGACCAAGACATCAGATCAAGCTGGTTTGCAGATTGCGCTGAACGGTACTCATCCGGTGTCACTTCTTTGATTACCGAAGCCACACCAACTTCAGCCCAGTTCTGGCCAGTAATTTCGATCAACTGCGACGAAAGTTCCTGAGTTGAGAATTGAATGTTGAGCACGAACGGATCACCATTTGGCAAATCGCGGTTGCCGTCACCGTCAGCATCTAAAAGACCCATCTCATCCAAGAGAGAATTTGCACGATCTACATCGTAGCCAATCTCATGGCTTTCCCACGCAGGATCTGCAAACTGAGGATAAGGCGAGAACGTAGTATACTGTGTCGGAACCCCGAGACCAAAGAACACAACCTCGTTGATTTCATCACGGTTCATCGCAATGGACATGGCCGTCCGGAAACGCAGATCACCAAAGACTTCACGCTTTGCGAGGTCTTCTGATGTGACGTTGAACGCAAGCACTGGGAACGAAATTCCAGGGTTTACGTCGACGGAGTAGTTGCCACTTTCTGCGTTATCCAAAAGCACCGGCAGCATATCCAGTGTGACCGACTGGGATTTGTAGGTCACGCCACCGTTGATCAATGTCAGCGTCCGAACTTCTGTGTCTGGCACATAACGTTCGTCTTGCTCGTTGATGTATGGCAGTTGGTTACCCGCTGTGTCCACTTGGTGGAAATATGGGTTTGCGACCAGATGACGGCCTTCGGTGTTTTCAGCAACAATGATGTGGCTTTCCAACGTCGGCATGGTGTCGGCTGGAAGATTGCCAACTTCATTTGGACGAATGAACATCATCGTTGGTGTATCAGTCCAATCGGAGCTCCCGAAATAGGCCTTAACCACTTCGTAGCCGTTTTCAAATCCAGCAGCCTGCGCAAGCGCGTCAGCGTCTGGGTTGATTTCCGGGTGGAACTGGCCAAGGAAGTGTACCGGCTGGAACGGCTGGATAAAGCTGGACGTGAAGGTTTCAATCAGACCGGGCTTTGGCGCGGCAAGATCAAACACAACTGTTGTGGCATCAGGTGCCGTTACCGTCATCGGTTCACCACCTGCAAGCGCATAGTCTTTGGCGTTCTCGATGACATTGGAATCCATCATCAAGTTATTGTACCAGAACAAGACGTCAGCTGATGTGAAATCAGCGCCGTCAGACCACTTGTGGCCCGCGCGCAGTGTCACTGTAAACTGAGTGAAATCGTCGTTCCAAGCCCAAGCTTTGGCGACATTGGGGACAATTGTCTCAAGGTCGGTCGAATAGCGGAACAATGTTGTATGGCGAACTGACAAAAAGTCCGACGTGCCAGATTCTGTCGCGTTCGAGAGCGCGTTAAACGTGCCGCCGTATTCGCCAATCGACGCGAAAGGAACAATGACCAATGGCTCATCTGGGAGGCGATCTGCAACAGGCGGCAAGTCAGCATTGCCACGGATTTGGCTGTTCAATGCGGCGATGGACGGGTTTTCGGAAAAAACCATTTCGCAGGACGCAGCATCCTGTAGCGCGGCTAGCTCAAATTGGTTCGGATATGCACCAGCGCTGATGCCTTGCATGTCTTCAACCGTAATGGCGGGGCAATCGGCTAGCGCAAAGGTTGGTAAGACCGCGCTAATGACACCAGTTAAAATTAACTTTTTCATGTGACCTCCTGTCAGTTTCTTTGTGAGTCAAAGGGCAGCCTTTAGGTGGCACAACATGTCCCATCTTAGGTTGTAAAATCCCCCGACCGTATCCTTTGAAGCACCGAAGCGCCGCAAATCCGTCTTAAGTCTTGAACACTACATTCATATGACACTCTTTTTCCCTGCTAAGGCACAAGGGATGAGATGGAAAACAGTGTTAACACAAACACAATCACAAAAGCATAAAAACATTCAAATGCAAACATAAAATGAGGGATTTTTTGTGGTTTTATGTGAATTTAATTTGCAAGCCTAAAAATTGTCGGGTAATGATTTTTTACGGACAGCAGTTTTTACCTGACCTAAATGAAAATCAAGGCGGGTCTTGCCGCTTAAAAGTGCTATAAAAACGAAGTTCAACTCAAATTCTAAAAGGTGTTGCATGGCCAAGCAACAAAACGTTTTGTTCATTACGATTGACCAACTTCGGGCAGACTGCTTAATCGGTGGGCTCGCTGAACATGTGGACTTGCCTAATATGCGGGCATTCATGACCGAAGGCGTCACGTTCGCGCGTAATTTTTCGGTGGCGAATCCCTGTGGTCCGTCACGGGCCTCGATGTTGACCGGTCAATACGCGATGAACCACAGATCTGTTCGCAACGGCACACCCCTACGCCATGACACACCAAGCATCGCAAGTGAGATGCGCAAGGCGGGCTATCTCCCGATGTTGTTTGGCTACACGGACACCAGCCAAGACCCGCGCGCCTTTAACAGCAACGATCCAGCGCTCAAGTCTTATGAATACCCGATGCCCGGTTTTCACGAAGTGACCGAAATGCGTTTGGAAACCTCATTTCCTTGGCGATCACATCTTAAGAACGCGGGATATGAATTTGATAACTATTTGGACGTCTACAAACCCGTTGCACCAAATGGTGGCGCACCAAAGCTTAATAATCCGGCTTTCTATGCGGCCGAACACAGTGACACTGCATTCCTGACAAACAGTTTTCTCGACAACATGAGCGCTTACAGCGATCAAAACTGGTTTGCCCACCTGACCTATATCCGACCGCATCCACCACTGGTCGCCCCCGCGCCTTACAACGCCATGTATGATCCGGCTAAGTTGCCGCTTCCCACGCGCGAGCAAAGCGTGGAACACGAAATGGCCAAGCATCCGTTCTTGGGGGCCATTGATCCATCGCTTGCAATCGCCGGCACCGTCGTTGGTTTTGATGATGTCGCCGCGACAGACGAGAACATTCAAACGCTCAGATCAGTGTACCTTGGCCTCGCAACAGAGGTTGATCATCACATCGGGCGGGTCATTCAATTCCTGAAAGACACGGATCAATACGACACAACTTTGGTCGTGATCACCGCGGATCATGGCGAATTGTTGGGTGATCATTTCGGCTGGGGCAAGATGAGCGTCTATGACGCCGCTTTCCGAACGCCGTTGATGATACGCATGCCAGGGCTGACAAATGCGGGTGCACGCATCAACGCAATCACCGAGTCCGTAGATATAGCACCGACGATCCTTGATTGGATTGGCGCAGATATCCCGAATTCCATGGATGGGCGATCGCTGATGCCAATCTTGCAAGGCGCACCACCCGACGATTGGCGCAGCTATAGTTTTTCAGAACTGGACTTTGGCAAAAGCAGTGAACCAAATCCGCGACAACGTGCCCTTGGCACAACGGCAAGCGAATCTTGCTTTTGCGTCCTGCGCGATGACCGGTTCAATCTTGTTGAATTTGCCGCCGACCTGCCACCCATGTTGTTTGACCGACAAAGCAATTGGGAGTCTGAAAACGTGGCGGACAAGCCTGAATATGTCCAAGACATGATGCGGCTCACACGACAATTGCTCAGGCACCGGATGCGCAATGCAGACCACACCCTGTCGTTGTTTGAAATTACCAACACTGGTCCAAAAATGGCCAAGCGATACACCTAACTTGGTGGATCGCTTGGGTATTATTTAAGTCTTTGAAATTAAATTCAATTATTCTCAGACTATGTTAAGCAAAAGCTAGGTGGTGTTCTCTTTGATCATCTCAATCGGGTTGCCGCCCGTGCTCGGGTTGATGTTGTCAGACAAATTCTAACACGTTTCAAAGTACCACGATCACACAAATCTATGAAGCGCAGATTTGAAACCACTC
>CALFSV010000408.1 GCA_937916485.1 uncultured Paracoccaceae bacterium
CAGCTGACTTCTTTGTACATCATGGATAAAGGTTGGGCTGAAGCGAACGACGTAATTGCACCTCAGAATTTCAAAGCTCAAGAAGAAAACTTTGCCGTGCGCAACGCCAATGGCACAGGACCATTTACTCTTGTGAGCCGTGCACCAGACGAGAAAACAGTCATGGCACGGAACGCTAATTGGTGGGGCAATGGAAAATTCCCCGGGAACGTAGACCGCATCGAGTATCGCCCTATCACAAACGCAGCGACTCGGGTGGCGGCATTGTTGTCAGGTGAAGTTGATTTTGTTCTTGATCCGCCATTGCAAGATCTTAAACGTATAGAAGCCACAGATGGACTATCTGTAAAAACAGCTGCGCAAATCCGGACCATTTTCTTTGGTATGGATCAATCAGTTGAAAAGTTGCGTTCATCAAATGCCGAAACGAACCCTTTCAAAGATATCAGAGTGCGTGAAGCCTTCAACCTGGCCATTGATCGTCAAGCTATCAAACGCGTTGTTATGGAAGACTTAGCTTTCCCAACAAGTATGATCACCTCGCCAGGAGTATTGGGAAATACACCGGAAAATGACCCTGCGGTGACCCATGATGTAGCCAAAGCCAAAACACTTTTAGCTGAAGCTGGCTACCCAGATGGCTTTACTGTTCAATTGGATTGCCCAAATAACCGCTACAACAACGATGAAAAAATCTGCCAAGCGGCTGTTTCAATGCTCGCCAAAGTTGGTGTGACAGTTAATCTGGACGCCTTGCCAAAATCACAGCACTTTCCGAAAATTCAGAAACGTGAAACTGACTTTTACATGCTGGGTTGGGGTGTTCCAACTTTAGACAGCCATTATGTCTTCGCATATCTTCTTGACGCTGCTGGCTCTTGGAACGCTGCTGGTTATAATAATGCGCGCGTAAATGAGCTGACTGCAGCGATGGCAACCGAAATTGACTTGGATAAGAGAACAGCCATGATCAATGAGGCATGGACACTGGTGCAGGCTGATATGCCTTATGTTCCAATCCATCACCAAGTTCTGGCATGGGGCTTGGCTTCCACTGTGGATATTCCAATCGCAGCTGACGATGCCTTTCGTCCTCGCTACGCAGTGATGCAATAAAATATCACACAACAGGGCGGATTGTTCCGCCCTGTTATTTTCTGAAGGTTTTTAATGCTCTCATTTATCATGAAGCGATTAGCGCAGTCTTTGCTGGTTATGGCTATCGTTTCCGCAGTCAGTTTTTCTCTGTTCAATTTCGTTGGAGACCCTGTCAACAACATGGTAGGGCAAGACGCTACACGAGAGCAGAGAGTCGAAATTCGACAGCAACTGGGATTAGATGATCCAATTCCAACCCAATACACGCGCTTTATTGGCAACATGCTGAAAGCTGATTTTGGGCTAAGCTATCGCATCAAGCGCCCTGTGGATGATTTGATCCTCGAGAGGCTGCCCGCCACGCTGGAGCTCGTATTCGTGAGCGCTATTATTTCATTATTTCTTGGCATTACACTTGGAATTTATACGGGTATTCGACGCAACTCTTGGAGCAGTCGTATTATTTTATCATCCTCTTTGGCAGGAGTAAGCCTACCAACCTTTGTGATTGGTATTGCCCTAATTTATTTGTTCGCGGTTCATCTGAGATGGTTGCCATCATCTGGCCGTAGTGGAACGGTTGATTTCGGTTGGTGGAAAACGTCACTTCTTACATTAGATGGTTGGCGTTCAATCGTCTTGCCTGCGGTTACCCTATCTCTGTTCCAGCTAACCCTGATACTACGTCTTGTGCGCGCTGAGATGCTGGAGGTGATGCGGACTGATTTCATCAAGTTCGCACGCGCCAGAGGTCTGACTGAAAGAGCTATCAATTTCCGCCATGCCCTGCGGAACACTTTGGTACCAGTGATTACAATCATTGGCTTGAATATCGGTGGATTAATCGCCTTTTCCGTTGTTACTGAGACCGTGTTCCAGTGGCCCGGAACAGGGCTGATGTTCATTCAGGCCGTCGATTTTGTCGATGTTCCCATCATGGCGGCTTATCTTGTGTTGGTCGCTCTACTGTTTGTTATCATCAATCTCTTTGTCGATATTTTGTATTTCGTTGTTGATCCGCGCATTCGATTGGGAGGATGAATACAATGTCGCAACATAGTCCTAAGACACGTTGGGAACGTATTACCGACAATGACATCATGTGGTCATTTCTATCCTCCCCAGGGGCGATGACTGCTGCTGTGGTATCATCAATTATCATCTTGGCCTGCCTTTTTGCACCCTTGATTGCGCCATTTGATCCGTTTGATCCAGCACAGATTTCACTTTGGGATGGCAAGCTTCCCCCATCTTGGGTTGAAGGCGGACAATCACAATATGTGCTGGGCACTGATAATCAGGGCCGCGACATGCTGTCGACGATCCTCTATGGTGGGAGGCTATCTATCCTTGTGGGCTTAGCAGCCATTTGCTTAGGCATGGTTATGGGTGTAACACTAGGGGTGATAGCCGGTTATGTGGGCGGTGCGACAGAGGCTATCATCATGCGGCTTGCCGACGTGCAATTGACTATTCCCGGTATTCTGTTGGCCATTTTGATCAACGGCGTTGGGCGCGCTGCATTGCCGTTGGAGTTCCGTGAAGAATTTGCAATTTATGTCGTTATCATCGCCATTGGACTAACCGATTGGCCCCAATTTGCGCGGGTGGCACGGGGGGCGACCTTAGTTGAGGCTAATAAAGAATATGTCCAGGCGGCCCGCATTATTGGCCTGCCTTCTTGGCTCATCATGCTGCGTCACATTCTACCCAACACAATGCGGCCCATTTTGGTTATAGCGACGATTGGTTTGGCTTTGGCCATCATCGCAGAGGCCACCCTCTCATTTTTGGGCCAAGGCATACCGCCAACCACACCTTCACTGGGCACTCTGATCCGAGTTGGGAACGAATACCTGTTTTCTGGTCTGTGGTGGATCACGCTTTTCCCTGCTGTAGCTCTAATCGTGTTAGTCTTTTCTGTGAACTTGCTGGGTGATTGGCTCCGCGATGCTTTAAACCCTAAATTGAGATGAGCAACTTGTTAGACATTAACGGGCTAAATATTGAATTTCCAACCCGCCGCGGCACCATCCGAGCTGCCAGCAATGTTTCTTTGCATGTGAATGCTGGCGAAGTGCTCGGATTGGTTGGTGAATCTGGTGCGGGCAAGTCCACTGTTGGGAATGCCATCATTGATCTTTTGGAAAAACCAGGGAGAATTTCTGCGGGTTCCATCAAGTTTCACGGCGAAGAATTACGAGAGAAAGACGCGGACCAGATGCGGCGCATTCGCGGTGACCGTATTGGAATGATTTTTCAAGATCCACAGACCTCACTGAACCCATTGATGACCATTGGCGCACAGTTGGTGGAAACCATCGAAAAATCCACCAAAATTCGCGGTCGCAAAGCGGACCAACATGCAATTAAACTGTTAGAGCAAGTTGGAATCACGGAAGCGGTTGCCCGCTTGAAAGCCTATCCGCATCAATTTTCTGGTGGAATGCGTCAGCGAGTTGTGATCGCTCTGGCCCTCGCAGGTGATCCAGATCTTGTGATCGCCGATGAGCCGACAACCGCCTTAGACGTCTCAATCCAAGCGCAGATTTTGGACTTGATCAAGAAGCTCTGCAAAGAACGCAATTTAGGGGTCATCATCGT
>CALFSV010000409.1 GCA_937916485.1 uncultured Paracoccaceae bacterium
ATAGCGGGTATGGTCAACCAAAGGGGGGACAGCATCATCGCCAACCGGGTGATCTCAGGGCTCGTTTTGAAGTACCTGAATGGGGAGTATTTTGTCATACGGAGAGGCTATAAAGCCGCCCTGCCCGTCTCACGTTAGTTTCTCCTGACAGTGCCTACCCGTTTTAAGCAAGTTTAATATCACAGGGCCGTTAGCTGATCTGAGCCCCCGCTAAAACCAGGTCAAATTTAACGCTTAGGAAGGGTTTAGTGACTTTTCCAGAAAGCTTGAAACCCTTTGGGAAGTCTTCAGCGCGCCGTTCGGTGTAGGTCATCACCAGATCATTACGAACTCCAAAAACCGTATCCTGATCCAGATAAGGATCATCATCGGGAAAAACTTCAGTCACCAACGTGTGAAAACCTTCCGCTTTTATAATGTAGTGAAGGTGCGACGGGCGCCAAGGGTGGCGCCCTGCGGCCTGTAAAATCTTCCCGACAGGACCATCATCCGGAACCGTGTAGCTCACCGGACGGGCTGTTGTGAACGCGTAGCGACCCTCCGCGTCCGTTGTCATGAGCGCGTGAAAGGAATGAATATCTTGATTGGGATCTTGGCTCGAATAAAGACCATTTGGGGCGGTCTGCCAAATATCTAGTGTCGCACCCGCCACTGGTCTGCCATTGGTATCGCGCACAGCGCCTTCGACCAGCAAAAGTTCTCCGTCATATTCCCCCTTTAAATCTCCACCAATCTCCAAAACTGGAGGATTAGAAACATGGAAAGGCCCAAGGACTGATGAACTGGTCGCATCTGGTCTGGAATTCAACATATCAACCAAGGAGGACAGGCCGAGGACATCGGATAAAAGCACAAATTCGTTACGCTCATCCGTCGTGATTTTTCCCGTCCATTGAGCGAGTTCAAGGCCTTGTCGCCATTCCTCATGCGTTAGGTTCACCTCTTTCGCAAAAGCATGTAAGTGCTTTGCCAAAGACGCTAGGATTTCACGGGCGCGTGGATCGGTATCCTCTCCAAAATAGCCCGTGAAAACTTCAGTTATATTGTCCTTATTCACATTTCGCATATTCTAAACCTTAGTTAATTAAGCGGTCAGCGCGCGATCTGTTGATCGCGTTATATTTTCTTGAACGCTATCGGCTTTACAGTTTCACTTCGTTCACAACGGGATTGGCGCAGATCCCAATTCCTTCGATCTCAACCTCAATGGTTTCACCATCCCTCAACCAGCGAGGGGGGGTTTTTGCATGGCCAACGCCGGGTGGCGTACCCATAGCTATCAAATCTCCCGGACATAGGGCGGCAAACTCTGACACTGCGGAAATGGTGCTTGCGACAGACCACATCATATCCGAGGTTGTCGCGCTTTGCAGAATTTCGTCACCGACGCGACTTTCAATTTTTAGGCCAGCCGCACCTTCAGGCAAAGCATCCTTGCTTACCACGAAAGGTCCAATAGCACCGGTTGCATCGAAGTTTTTACCCGATGTCCATTGGTGCGATTTTCGTTGAAAATCTCGAACAGATCCATCGTTGAAAATGGTATATCCGAAGACATGATTTACAGCCTCTTCAGGTGTAATATGTTTTCCAGCTTTGCCAATAACAACCATGAGCTCCGCTTCATAATCCAATTGTTCTGAACAGGCTGGGCGCATCATTGGAGCACCCGCAGGCATTAGAGACCTTTGTGTGCGCATGAAAAAGACTGGATATTTAGGGATTTCATAACCGCCTTCTTTGACGTGATCGACATAGTTCAACCCTAGGCAAATCGTCATGCCCGGTGATGCAATCGGCAGAGCCGGTTTGAGCGAGGCAACCGGCACCGATCTGCCTCTTGTTGAGATGTCTTGCAATTCATCAAGTGTTTTCCCTGAAGTCATAACACCCAATAAATCTGGACCAAGCGATGAATCTTGCTCTGTAAGATTTATCGCACTGTCTCCTGAGACAAGAAAAACAGCGGTTCCACCAGGGATTTGCCCAACCAAAAACTTCATAATACGCTCCTATCCCTCTACTTTTTGTATGTGTATCAAGCGCGCACGAGCGCAGATGAACAGACCCACGAGAACTGCCGGGCCAAAAATCCATGGATTGGCAGACATAATCATGGCCGCCAATGCAAAGCGAATTGCCGAGTCCCAGTATTTTAGGCGCATAAAGTCAAACTGTGCGAGCGCACTGGCCAGCAAATATAACGCCAAGATTACCTTGGCCAATAGCCCGAGCAATGCGCCAATATGAATATCACCATCATAACCCACCAGATATGTTACAGCTCCCGCGCTAGACCTGGGATCAACCACCGCAGCAGGGATCAGCAATAATTCGGGATAAAAGGCGAATACAAACGGAATAACGAACATAACAACGCCGGAACGCACCGCAGAAAAGCTGGTGGCAATTGGATCGGCCCGCGTGATGGTTGACGCAGCATAGGAAGCCACTGCAACCGGTGGCGTGATGGCGCTCGCGCAAGCGAAATAAAAGATAAACATATGTGCGGTAAAATGGGCAATCCCTAAGCCCACCAACAACGGTCCCATTAAAAGCGCGGCGTTGATATAGGCCGGCACCGCGGGCATCCCCATGCCCAGCAATATCGCTAAAAACATCGTAACCAGCAAGGCTACAAACTGAAAGACGATTGGCGCCGATCCACCTAAGTCCAATGCACGCAACCACCCCAAAACATCCAATGCAACAAAATTTGCAAGCCCCGTTAGATTTAGGCTTACATCAATAACGGACACAGCCAAAAACATGAGGTAGAGTGTCGATATCGTCACGCCTGCATTTCCCAACGCATCAAACAAAAGGCGTGGCTTACGGCGAAATTCGGGGTCAATAAATAAGAGCAAGGTCAGTAGGATTGCCGCCCACCAACCAACGCTTCCTGCGTCCCCTGCTGAATTCTGAACAAGTTGCATGATCCAAGGGAGATGAGTGGCGCGACAATTATCTCCAATTTGAAGTATTTCAGCCCCCAATAGCCGCGATAGCGGATCACAGCCAATTGCATCCTTGGGGATCAACAGCAGAACGACAATTAAGATCAGTGGCAGAAAGATTTGTATAATATGCAAACGGTCACGCCGGCTCAGGCGCATGTCGGGGGTGAGTTCGCCAACGGCAAGAATGCCTTGTTTTCGAGACTGGAACATGACCGACAAAAACATGCAAAAGAAATAGGCCACGGCTGGGATCGCCGCGGCAATTGCAACTTCTCGGTAAGGAACACCTGTCATTGAGGCCAAGACAAAAGCAGCGACACCCATTATCGGCGGCATTATTTGCCCGCCTGATGAGGCCGCCGCCTCGATTCCGCCCGCATAGACTTTCGAGAAGCCACGTTTCACCATCATGGGTATTGTTAAAACACCTGTGCCCAACACATTTACAACGGGCGTCCCAGTTGTGGTCCCAAACATGGCCGAGGCGACAATCGCAGCATGGGCAGGGCCGCCGCGCAGGTTACGCGTCCACAAAAAAGCAATTTTAATCAGAACATTGCCCCCAGAGGACACGGCCAACAAGGCGCCCAAAACGACATAGGGAAAGACCGTGTTTAACATGATATGAATGAATTGCCCCAATAGGCCAGACCCCTGATTAATCAGGATATCATGAAGGCGGGCGCGTCCATCCAACAAGCTCCGCGGCTCACCTCCCAAAGAGGTTATCAGGTATTTATTTATCTCCGAAGAGCCAAAATAATACCAAATTAAAACTGTTAAAAGCGCATAGGCTGCCAAAAAAATTGAGATGAAAACGAGGGGAAATCCCCAAACCTTTATGGTATAGGTTAGAAAAACAACGATCGAGAGCGCAATAATTGCAAACAGCCAATTTCCCGTAGTGGCCAGGCATTTTGGGTTTTCGACGCTGGTCGGCAGGGGCAAGCCCATGGCGGCCGCCAGATCTTGCTCTGTCTGCAACGTGCGCTCAATCAGTGCGGCCCGCTCACCACTTAAAACATCAAGTATGCAAACAGCTTCATGCTCGATCAAATATGTCAGTGAAATTGTGAAAGCTGCCAGGATAAGAGCACTATCCATTGCCAAACCGGTCGCACGCCAGACCGGAGAGCAGTTTTGCCAGCTCCGCCAAACAGAGCTTTTCAAGACCACTATGATCATCATCCAAGTAAAGACGATAGGATAAAAAATTTCGTATGAAAATCGCCGCACGGCCAGGTCCGGCATGTCCAAAAGGGTGCGCCAGAATTGATCCCAGCCCGGAATTGAAGGTGTCGAATTTACCATTCCGACCAAAACCAAAAACAATGCCAGACAATAGATCAGTTTGGACGATCCAAGGCTCGGGGAATGGCTGTCTGGATTGGTCAAAGTATAACCGCCTTAAATGTGTCTGGGTGTTTGGATGCAAGATCGACCTGCATCCAAACTTTGATCTTTTATTTACAGTGCACAGTCCGGCAGTGCATAGCCAGCTTCCTGCCACGCGCGCGCTGCACCGGCATGGTACTTTACAGGATTGGGGCCGCACATGCCCGATTCACGGGCGCCCAAGGCCTCTAATCCAATATTCCGTGCGTAGGGTGCTTTGCCATATATCGCATCGAGTGTTTCGATATGTGCCTTCGTCAGATCATAAGCCAAATCATTGCTCATCGAGGCATTGACACAATTGCCGCCGACAGAGCCTCGTGTTCGGAATGTGTCATCTTCTGACACAATGGTCGCATTCTCACCAAGAGTTTGCATTTGAGAGAGTGGCAAGGTGAAGGGTGCAGACCCAGGCGCACCTAACACGCGCTGCATGGCTTCACTCTCATACATCGCCTTCGGAATGGACCAGAAGGTCATTTTTCCAGCTGAAAGCGCTTGAAGCGGACGATCAGACGGCACAAATTCGGGCAAGACAGCCGCGTCTGATGTTCCTTCTGTGATGGTTGTTGCCATCTGGGACCAATCACTTTGAATCCCCTCGTAGCCCTTACCCTCTTCCATACCTGTGATGACCTGGATCAAACCACGCGCCTCTGCTGTTGCGCCGCCCCGTGGTGGTCCATTCAAAATACGCCGGCCTTCCAAATCATCCCAGCCCTGAATTCCAACAGTATCATAGGCATAGAGCAGATAGGCGCCAAAAGAATAAGGATATAAAATACGCAGATTTGAGGCCAGTTCAGCCCCTTTTTCCGCGCCCATGGACGCGTAAGGGCCAACACCTTTAGACATCAAAAAGGGGAGAACGAAAGGGCATATGCCAATATCTGCCTTACCTTCAGCCACCGCCAAGGTGGCGTTTGCGCCTGTTTGACCGAGAGTGATTTGAATATCCGCTATGCCACGCGCTGCGGCGACTTCAGCCAAATGCGCGATCGTCAGATGCACGGCAACTCCAGGGGCTGAAGTATGTGCCGTGAGATTCTCCTTGGATAAAGCGGGCACAGCCAGAGCAATCGCACCACTGGTAAAAATAGTAAATAAAGTCGTCCTCATTTATATTTCCTCCTTGTTTCAGTAGGTATCTAGGTACCCGTCTTCTTGGTCTTCAGTCGTGTTTGATGGATTTGTCAAAATATGGAACCGGTGAAATCTTGGCTCGGATGCCAACAACTTCATGCGCCTCAACGGTTCGGCGTTTCGAGCCCGGTTCACCCCACAATAGCGTGACTTCCTGCCCCATCACAGCCTGCTCTGGTGCGATTAAAGCTGTCGAAAGCACTGCGCCTGCATTGGATGAGTAGGAAGACCATTGAGAAATGCCAATTGGAGATCCATTCAGCTGAACTTCATCATATTCAAAGGTCGCATACATCGGTACAGGTAGAGAAATGAACTTGGTCCGCGGAGTTTCTGTCCCCACAGCGCGGCGCATCACATCGAACACATCCTGATTGTTCCATTCTAAGGTGACTTTAACCCGGTGCGGGTCATCCTTGCGTGATACCAGGGCCTCGCGCCCCAAGAAATCATGCCCGAGATGGACCATCTTGCCATAGCCAAGCTCATTAGGCTCAACAAGATAATCAGACGCGTTGTTCGAATGGAAACTCCCGCCCAAGGAGGCTGCACCCTCGAAAGATTTTTCTGGCAACCACTCGCGAAACGCTTTCATCTCATCGCCGCAATACACTGCGGGGAATGGGCGCGGCATCCAGCCGGATTCTTGTGCGGCAGTTGGGTAGGTGGAGGCGCCAGCTTTGCGTAAATCATAGGCAAGACCAGCCTGCTCCACCTTTTCACGGACAGCTTGCTGTGCATCCCAAGGCCCATAAATTTCGAACCCTGGACGCCCGGCCATACCGTGCCGGAGCGCGCGCACCGTATGTCCAGCTATTTTGAATTCTCCGATGTGGAAGAATTTAATGTCTGGCAACGGACCTTCGACCACCTCTTTGAGCAACGGCAAGGCGTTTGGCCCCTGTAACTGAAACCGGAACACGTCGCGGCTCGGGCGTGGCACGATCATATTTTCGTTGCGTGTCACCTCAATACGAAGTTGCGATTGTTCTGCATTATATTGCAGCCAATTGCTCGCCGTGGGTGGGCCAACAACCCGCAAAAAATCATCGGATTCGCAAAATACAATTGCATCTGAGATCAAGTTTCCAGACTGGTCGACCATGACCAATTGCTTGGCCCGCATCGCATGCAAATCACTCAGCTTATTTGTTGCAAAATAACTGATAAATTTCAGCACATCCGCACCCCGCAAATGGAGCTCGGTCATATGATAAGATTGTTCAAATAGAACGACCGATTGGTGCCAAGCCCGTTGCTCATCGCGCCAATTGGTAAATTCAGGAGGAATTCCAGGAAAGATAACATGCCCTAAATCCGAACTGCGTAGCATTTGCAAAACGCCGCCAGCCTCACCAATTTTTTCTTCTAAGCTTCTATTTTTCATAGCATTTCCTTGAGTATGGATTTGAATTCCATTAGAATGGCTTCGCGCCACGATGATAGGGTATGACTGAAATGTTCTTGCCAATTTCAATTGTCATTAGATCTTCGGCCACGAGAACCGTCCCATCGAATTCTGCAGCGATCTCCGCCATCACCTGTCCAATCGGCATAGGATGGGGCGGGAGCAGCACGAGATGAGTGAGCATCGCCAGTTTAGGGCGGGTTTGCGCAAAAACGCGCCCCACGTCTTGAGGCGTTGCGTGGTGGTCGATGGCAATTTTTGCTCTGGGGTTGGCTTCAAAGGTCGCCGGTGTCGCAGCGGCGACCTCATGAATAAAAACGTCCGCTTCCTGTGCTTGAGCTATCAAGTTTTCATTATATCGCGTGTCATGACTGTGGACAAAGACATGACCACAATATTCGACCCTAAACGCATAGGCGGGGCGAATGAATTCTCCATGATCAACTTCAATGGCAATTATCTTCAGCCCATTACGATCGAACACAACTCCCTCCGAATAGAGGTGGGGAATAATTCGCATGTGCTCAGGATCAATTTCATGATCGGCGACCCTGATGTCACGATCTGGACGCGTGACCAACCACGATCCTTCGGCGATATCGTTCACTCCTGGCGGCCCATAGACATGTAAAGGACCACCTCGATTGGCAAAGGGTTGTTGGATGGTGCCAGTCATCAATAAATCAAAGAGGCCAGAATAATGATCGGAATGGTAATGCGAGAGAATTACCGTATCCGTACATCCGAGCGAAAACCCCGCTTGAGACATGCGAATGACCGTCCCACGGCCGCAATCAATCAGGACCTTTTCATGACCAGCTTCGATCATAGTGCTGGTGCCAAAAGCCTGTATATCAGGATTTGGGATCCCCGTACCAAGAAGCGTTATTCGCAATGTATCTGTTTTCGCGTTCATGAAATTTCTCACCTTTAAGTAAAGCTTGTGAGAAATTTGATATGATGTAAAATCAAAATTTAGACCGATCCATAAAAAAATGATATAACTTATGAACCCGAAATATCTCGCACAGCTCGCAACGATTGTAGAACTCGGCTCGGTGACAAAAGCCGCGCAAAAGCTGAATACAACCCAACCCACATTGTCGCGCACAATTAAGTTGATCGAGGATCGCGTGGGCGCTCCGATCCTACGGCGTGGGCGTCACGGCGTTACGGCAACTGAAATTGGCTTTCGGTTGGCAGAGTCAGGGCGAGAGATATTGCGCAGGTCTCAACAGGCCGAAACAGCCATACGAGAGTGGAAAGATGGGCAAGTTGGCGAAATCAGGATCGGTGTCGGCCCAATGCTTGCCGCAACATTGATGGGGGATTTTTTCTCTCAAATGGTTTTGGCACCACCCAATTACGGTATTAAAATCGTCTGCGAATATGCTGCACGCTTGGTCGAAAGATTGCATCAAGGTCAACTCGATGTTGCAATTATTCCATATGATCTGAACCGAGGTGAAGACCAATTGGTGCGTGAAAAATTATTTCAAGACCAGTTGGCCGTATTCGTTGGCGGAAATGATCCATTGGCCAATGAAAAAAATGTCGTACCCAAAAGGTTAGTACACCATAAATGGATTTCAGTCGGTGAAATCTCAGGTCTGTTTGACATTACCCGCGACACGCTGAACCATCTCGGTTTGTTGGATGTAATGCCGACTCTGGAAAACACCGGAGATGTGACCATGACTTTTAGGATACTTGAATCGACCCGGTCCTGCAGCGTTTTGCCATCACGTATTTTAGGTGAGATTCAGCCCCGTTACAACATCGCACCTGTGGACCTAAACGTTGATTTGCTCGCGCGTACTTTTGGCCTTTGGACCACGAGTTCAAGCAGAGACCTTTTAGAAACCGTAGATTTCTCACATCGCTTAAATATTTACCTTGCTGAAAAAGGATTGAATTAGGTGCTGTTAAACTAATGAGAACTCGCATCAGATTGCTAGCGCAGCCTGTATCTATGCGCTCAATAGTTGGCGCCACTCCACACCCAGCCCTCGTAGCGCCTTAAGCGGTGCTGTCAGACGAATGAGAACTCGCATCAGATTGTTTGGCTGTCATCAGAGCACGCCTGCTCTTGTATGAGAGTGATCTAATTCGGATTGAGAGGCAGCCTAGTGGATGATAGGCTGCTTTTCTGTAGTTTCTTCGCAGTAAAATTTAAGGGTTCAATATGAAACAAAAGAAACTCGAGCAGGTTTTGCAAATCCAGCGTGAGGCCTATTTTTCAGACCCAATTGAGACATATGAAACTCGTATCCAGGCCCTTATCCAATTGAAAAGGATGATTTTGGATAATCAAGACGCTATTTGCAATGCCATTGAACTTGATTTTGGATGTCGACCTAAGGAAGAGACGCAAGTGGCTGAGATATTGATGGTCCTTGCGGAGATCAAAGCGACACTTAAAGAGCTTAAATATTGGATGAAGCCGCAAAGGCGTACTAATAACTGGTTGCTGTTTCCTGGACTTAAGAACAGGGTTATTCCACAGCCATTAGGCGTTGTGGGCATCATCGTGCCTTGGAATTTCCCACTTAATCTGAGTTTGCTTCCCTTAGTATCGGTGTTTGCTGCGGGAAATCGGGCAATGATAAAAATGTCTGAAAACTCGATGCATCTTGCTCAACTTCTTTCGAAAATAACACCGCTTTATTTTCCAAACGATAAGTTGTCTATGATTATTGAAACAGGGGATGTCGGCCCCAGGTTTTCCGCACTTCCTTTTGATCATTTAATTTTTACTGGCTCGACTGATACTGGGCGGAAGGTCATGGAAAACGCTGCTAAAAACCTCACACCAGTTACTCTAGAGTTGGGTGGTAAGTGTCCAGCTATTATTACTGAGAATTTTCCTCTCAAAAAAGCTGTTGAGCGCATTTTATATGTGAAACAGTTCAATGCTGGGCAGATTTGTACCTCGGTAGATTATGTCTTTGTTCCGCAATCTCACTTAGAGCGGTTTGTTGATATGGCAAAGACTATAGCTCCACATTTGGTGCCCGATATTACGTCTGTAGGTTATACATCAATAATTAATGATCAGGCTTATTCGCGAATTGTAGATACTGTTGCAGAAGCTGAGGCTGCTGGCTGTCGGATTGTGGCTTTGAGTGATCAGTTTCCAGACGCAGCAATACGCAAATATCCCCTTACATTAATTATTGACCCTCCGGTGCGAGGCTTGGCAATTGAAGAACGTGAAATATTTGGCCCGCTTTTGTTGGTAAGAACTTATTCAGATAAACAGCAGGTTATTAAATATATTCAGCCAAAACCATGGCCCCTGGCGATCTACCCTTTTACTAAAGACATATCGCTGGCTGACTTCTATATTGATCAATTAATGTCTGGCGGTGTGACCGTGAATGATGCTTTGATACATGTTGCTCAGCATGACTTACCATTTGGTGGTGTAGGTGCAAGCGGCATGGGGCACTATCATGGCTATGAAGGGTTTTTGACGTTTTCAAAACTACGCCCAGTTTCTTATCAAAGTCGATTTTCTCTAGTTCGTCTATTTTATCCACCATACTCTTCAAGTTTTAGACGATTATTTCGACTGCTCATGCGGTTTTTTAACTAGGTAAAATGGTCCTCTCATACAAATGAGAACTCGCATCAGCTTGCTAGCGCAGCCTGAACCTATGCGCTCAATAGTTGGCACCACTCAGTAAGAGCGGCAGTTCGATTGAGCTTGAAATTGTCTCGTGAGTAGAAGTGGCGTTCATTTAGGACTGTACAAGCAATCTAACCCCACACCCAGCCCTCGTAGCGCTTTAAGCAAACCACAGTGGCCCCAGCAGGCAAACAGCCGCGTAACCACGTGCAAAACCGCACATGTTTGCAACGACGCGCAGGCGTGCGGGCGCGTGGCGGAAATAGACTCGCAAATCAAGTATCAAATGAGGAAATTCTACGTGGTTCCACGCCACTTTGTCTCGCTGAGCGTCTCGCTGAGATTTGCTCATTGTTTAGGATATTTGGCTATGTGTTTGATTTTGTGGTGCCCCCACACGGCACCTAACATATATCCTTGGACATTTTTTAATAAGA
>CALFSV010000410.1 GCA_937916485.1 uncultured Paracoccaceae bacterium
TGTAGGCCAGCGCGTGCAGTTGCAGCCGCACCTCGTTGTCGCGGAACTTCCGGCACGACAGCCTTGTCCAGCGAAAGGCATGCTTGCCTTCCTTGATGTGCTGTTCGGCGGTGCAGCGCTGGTTGTAGAACCGCACGACCCAGTCGGGGTCCATGGGCATGTTGGTGACGATGAAGCCGACACGCGCAAACAACTCGCCGGGATGCCATTCGACCTTGGCGATCATTCGGCGCGGAAGAACCGTAAGATGTCTCGCGTTGCATACCCTGCGACCACCGGATCAAGGACGTTTCGCCAGCCGTCGGCGATTGGGGTCTCTGAATCAGTTTGATCGGCTTGCTTATTGAGGTCTCAATCCCTACTGATCACGCTATGAGCTATGATCGCGGGGTCGGATGAGACGTTTTGCATCATCTATTGGTATGCTTTGTACCTTCTTGATCCTTGCCGCCTGCAGCCTGCCGCGAGGTGCCGGATTCGAAGCCGAAGTTCTGGCAGCCACACGGGATGAGGCTGGACAGCTTGTCCAAGATTTCGGGGTTGCCCCTGTCACCCGCGAATTCCTGAGCCAATACGCCTCATGGCCAAGTATTGGTGAAAACCGTCTTGGCTGGATCAACCGCCAGCCCGACGCTCCAAACCGGATTATCGGCCCCGGCGACACTGTCGCGATCACGGTTTGGAACACGGAGACCAATTCCCTCCTGACGGCCCCAAGTCAGCGCTCTGTCAACCTTGGTCCGATCACTGTTTCACCCTCTGGCTTTATCTTCCTGCCTTATATCGAAAACATCCGGATCTCGGGGATGATCCCCGACAGGGCACGTGCGGTTTTGCAGGAACGATTCACCGAAATCATCCCCTCGGCCCAGGTCCAGCTTGAGATGACCGAGGGGCGACTGAGCACGGTCAGTCTGATTGGGGGCGTCGCGCGCCCCGGGTCCTACCCTCTTGTAGACCAAAGCTACACCATCATGGCCCTCTTGGCCGAGGCCGGTGGCATCAGCCAGAACCTGAACAACCCGCAGATCAGGCTGGTCCGGGGGGATGGGATCTATGGTACATCGGTAGACCGCCTGCTGTCCTCTCCCGGGCTGGACACCACCCTGCGTGGCGGGGACAAGGTCTTTGTAGAGGCCGATGACCGCTATTTCCTGTCCCTGGGCGCGGCTGGTAGCCAAGCGATCCATAAGTTCCCCAGAGACAGCGTCAGCGCCCTGGAGGCCATGGCGATCATAGGTGGAATCTCTGCCTCGCGCGCCGATCCACAGGGCATCCTGATCCTGCGTGAATATCCTGCCTCCGCTCTGCGTCAGGACGGTACCGGGCCCGCCTTCACCCGCACCGTCTTTACCATCGATCTCACCTCGACGGACGGCCTGTTCAGTGCGGGTCAGTTCCGTATTCGCTCTGGCGATCTGGTCTATGCAACCGAAAGCCCTGTTACAACAGCCCAGACGGTCCTCGGTTTGATCGGTAGCTCGATCGGATTGGGTAATCAGATCAGCCGTCTCTAATAGCGTGCTGAAATAGTCGGCCGCCCGTTGTCGAATGATTCGGCACATCAATGCAGTCGGGGGGCGGCCACATCGTTAGAGCCCGGGTCAATGGGCAAAACAGTTCATCGCATAAGTTCACTAAGAAAGTTGTGCTGCTGCCTGGGGTGAACTGGATAGAATTAGTTTTGGTCTCGGTCGGGCGCTGACCCGAGGGCTGACACGGGTGGTGTGTCCTTTGGCGTATGGTACAGGGACCAATACAGAGTGTAATCCGGATCATCGGCAGGAGGGTTCATGCGGGTTCTGGTGACGGGAGGGTCGGGCTATATCGGCAGCCACACCTTGGTCGAACTGATGGGTCAGGGGCATGAGGTCTGCGTTGTGGACAGTTATGCCAACGGATCGCCTGAGGCGCTGGCCCGTGTGCAGACCCTGTCGAATGGCACGCTTGAGGCCCATGAGGCTGACATCCGCGATACCGATCGGCTCAGCATCATTGCCCGCGCCTTTGCCCCCGAAGCGGTGGTGCATTTCGCAGGTCTCAAGGCGGTGGGTGAAAGCCAGCGGCAGCCGGTCGAATACTATGACGTGAACATCACCGGCACCCTGTCCCTGTTGCGGGCGATGGAGGTGGCGGGGTGTCCGCGCATCATCTTTTCCTCCTCGGCCACAGTCTACGGAGAGCCTGTCTACCTGCCTTATGACGAGGCGCATCCCACCGCCCCCACCTCGGTCTATGGTCAGACCAAGCGGATGGCTGAACAGATCCTGACCGACTGGGCTGCCGCCCGGCCCGAGGCCTCGGTGATGCTTTTGCGCTACTTCAACCCGGTGGGCGCCCATCCGTCTGGCCGGATCGGAGAGGATCCGCAAGGCGTGCCCGACAATCTGATGCCCTACCTGGCCCAGGTGGCCACCGGTCAGCGGCCCTATCTGCAGATCTGGGGCGATGATTACCCCACCCCCGATGGCACTGGCATTCGCGACTACATCCATGTGGTCGACCTGGCCCGCGCCCATGTGGCGGCCCTGGACCGGACGGTGGCGGTGACGGGGGCAGAGGTGTACAACATCGGCACGGGCCGTGGCAGTTCTGTGCGCGAGATGCTCGATGCCTTCTCGCGGGCCGTGGGCCGGGATCTGCCCGCCCAGATCATGCCACGCCGCCCCGGCGACATCGCCGAGATGCAGGCTGACGCGACCAAGGCCGCCACCCAGCTGCGCTGGAAGGCAGAGTTTGGAATTGACGACATGGTCGCCAGCCTCTGGGCTTGGCAATCGGCTAACCCCAAGGGATATCGCACATGACCTCGCTGACCTGTTTCAAGGCCTATGACATTCGCGGCAAGCTTGGCCCCGAGCTGAACCCCGAGATCGCGACCCACATCGGTCGTGCCTTTGCCGAGGTTCTGGGTGCCTCTCGCGTTGTCATTGGCCGGGACTGCCGGGCTTCATCGCAAGAGCTGATGGAGGCGGTGGTCGAGGGTCTGTTGCTGGCCGGTGTCGAGGTCCTCGATCTGGGGTTGTGCGGGACCGAAGAGATGTACCATGCCACCACCTATTTCGAGGCGGATGGCGGGATCGAGGTCACCGCCTCGCACAATCCGATGGATTACAACGGGATGAAGATGGTGCGCCGGGGATCGGCCCCTCTGGACGCGGCCACCGGTCTTTCGGCGATCCGGGCCCTGGCGGAAAGCGAGGCCTTCGCCGCGCCGCGCCCGGGCGGGTCTCGAAAGACCGCGACAGGGGCGCGTGAAGCCTATGTAGAGACTGTTTTATCCTTTGTGGACATCCCCGTCCTGCGTCCCATGACGATCCTGGTCAATGCTGGCAACGGCACGGCAGGACCGACCTTTGACGCCATCGCCGCCGCGCTTGAGGCGCAGGGCGCGCCTCTGACCTTCATCCGCCATCACCATGATCCCGACGGGACCTTTCCCAATGGTATCCCCAACCCGCTTCTGCCCGAGAACCAGCCCCTCACAGCCGATGCCGTTGTGGCGGCGGGGGCTGATGTGGGCGTTGCCTGGGACGGTGATTTCGACCGCTGTTTCCTGTTCGACCGCGAGGGGCTTTTTGTGCCCGGCGAATATGTCGTGGGCCTGTTGGCGGCGGCCTTTCTGACCCGCGAGCCCGGGGCCAGCATCGTGCATGACCCCCGCATCATCTGGAACACCCAGGATATCGTGACCACGGGCGGTGGGACGGCCATTCAGGCCCGGACGGGGCATGCATTCCTGAAGCAAGCCCTGCGCGACACAGGCGCGGTCTACGGGGGCGAGATGTCGGCCCACCACTATTTCCGCGACTTCATGGCCTGTGACAGCGGGATGATCCCCTGGCTTCTGGTGGCCAGCCTGCTGAGCGCCCAAAACACCAGCCTGGCCGATCTGCTGGCAGACCGGCGGGCGGCATTCCCGTCGTCGGGTGAGATCAACTACCTGCTCGACGATGCCGAGGCGGCGGTCGACAGGGTCATCGCGGCCCTGGAACCAGAGGCACAGGGCCGCGATGACACCGACGGAGTTGGCCTCGATTTCGGCACCTGGCGGCTGAACCTGCGCCGCTCCAACACCGAACCCTTGCTGCGCCTGAACGTCGAGGCGCGGGGTGATGCGGCGCTTGTCACAGTGGGCGTGGCGCGGGTCGAGGCGCTGATCAAGGGCTGAATACGGTAGGCCTCGCTCAGGGCACCACCCCACGATCGGTCATGCGCCGCCAGTTCGACCCGTCAGAAAACGCCATGACCGCTCCGCCGCTGGCATCGGCCACATAGATCACCGAGCCTGCCCCAAGACTGCTGGCCGAGGGCAGGGTCGCCAGGGTATATCCCCCCACCCTCAGCGCGCCGTTGACATGCAAGGGGGCGGTGGGGGCGGTGTTCCAGAGGCCCGCGCAGGTGCTGGCGGCGGCCAGATAGAGCGCCTCGGTCCAGGTGGCTCCATCGGCGCTGACCTTGACCGAAAAGGCGTCGGTGCCGGCCAGCCCCATCTCGGCCCGGCCTGACCAGTCGCTCTGGAACAGGAGGCTGGCGGTCTCGGCGGTGCCGGCCTTGTTGATCTTGAGCTGATGGCCCCCCCCCTCATGGGTCAGCAGGATGGCGGGGGCGGCGACGGTCAGCCGGTTGGTGGCATCCGCGCTGGCGTTCAGGCCGAGGCTGTCAAGGCTGCCCGCGCCGGCTGCCGCCCCACCGCCTGCGCCGGCCGTCGTCCAGAGCGTCCCTTCGCGCACCACCAGCGCGGCCTCGTCAATCACCCAGGCCAGCCAGCCCGGCCGGGGGGTGACAAAGGACCAAGCCCCGTTCTGCCAGATGGCAAGTCGGCCATCCTGCCCACCCCATGCGCCGGTCGCCGCAGATGCCACGATATAGCGCGCCGCCTCGGTCGGGCCCACGGGGGGCAGGCCAAGCGACCGGCTTTCAACGGCCAGCTGGACGAGGATATCAAGCTGGGCGATGGCGGCATTGTGGGTGACGTGCTTTTGGTTCTGTGATGGTTGGATTAAGGGCAGCGACAGATGGGACGAGGCCTCGGACATTTTGGTCTCCCGGTTGATGAGGGCTGCACAAGGCTCTGTCAGTTGGGCTAAAGTTCTGGAACGGCACCGTTACGGTCTCCCGCCGTTCTGGCAACAGGGTAGCGGGCAGGTCATCTTGCCCCGCCCATTCGGTTGCAAAGCCAATCGAATAGGACGAAAGAGGGCCCAGACCGAGGCCGCGGCCGACGACCGACCAGCGCCGTCACAACAGGGCCGGATCTCCGGCAGCAGGACATGACACAGAAACCCGCCGTGACCATCACTCCCGACACCATCGCCGCGACGGCGGTCCGCGTGCTTGAAATTGAGGGGCAGGCGGTTCTTGACATGACCCGTGCCATCCCGGCCGATTTCGTTGCTGTTGTAGAGCTGCTTCTGACCCTCAAGGGACGTGTTGTTGTGTCTGGTATGGGCAAGTCGGGCCATATAGGGCGCAAGATTTCCTCGACACTGGCTTCGACCGGCACCCCGTCGCACTTTGTCCATCCCGCTGAGGCGAGCCATGGCGATCTTGGCATGGTGACACCCGAGGATGTCTGCATCCTGATTTCCAACTCTGGCGAGACGTCCGAACTGGGGGATCTGATTGCCCATGCTCGCCGTTTCGGCATTCCACTGATCGGCATTTCGGGCAAAGCCGACAGTACACTAATGAAGGCCGCCGATTACCGCCTGCTGCTTCCACCCGCGCCCGAGGCCTGCATCATCGGCCTGGCCCCTACCACATCGACGACCCTGACCCTGGCCCTGGGCGATGCCCTCGCCATCGCGCTGATGGAGCAGAGGGGGTTTGTCAAAGAGCAGTTTCGCACCTTTCATCCCGGTGGCAAACTAGGAGCCCAGCTGGCCACAGTCGCCCAACTGATGCACGGCGCGGACGCCACCCCTATCGTCACGCCTGCCACCCCGATGGGAGAAACGCTTCTGACGATGACGGAAAAGGGGTTTGGCATTGCCTGCGTGGTCGATCAGGGTCGCCTTGTCGGTGTCGTCTCGGATGGTGACCTGCGGCGTAACATGGTTGGTCTTATGGACAGGGTTGCCGGTGACGTGGCCACGGCAACCCCCAAGACAGTACCACCCCAGATGCTGGCGGTCGAAGCGATGCGAATAATGAATGACAACAAGATCAACGTCCTGGTTGTTGTCGATGTGGTTGGGATGGCTGTCGGTGTCCTGCGCATTCACGATTGTCTGCGCGCCGGCGTTGCGTAAGGAAGTGCCATGAAGACCGTGATCCTGATCCCTGCCCGCTATGCCTCTACCCGCTATCCGGGCAAACCGCTGGTCGCCCTGCGCGACGGCAGTGGCGCCTCAAAGACCCTGATCCAGCGTAGCTGGGAGGCGGCGATGGCGGTCAAAGGCGTGGCCGAGGTCCATGTCGCCACCGATGACGACCGCATCCGGGAGGCGTCAGAGGCCTTTGGCGCCTCTGTCATCATGACCTCCGAAGCCTGCGAGAACGGTACCATGCGCTGCGCCGATGCCATGGCGCGGGCCGGGCTCGAGGCCGATCTGGTGGTCAACCTGCAAGGTGACGCCCCCCTGACCCCGGCCTGGTTCGTCGAGGATCTGATCGCGGCCATGGCGGCCGATCCGACGGCCGAGGTCGCCACCCCGGTGGTGCGCTGCGATGCCGAGACCTACGGCCATTTCCGCGCCGACCGGCAGGCGGGCCGGGTCGGCGGGACCACGGCGGTTTTCGGAGCCGGTGGCCGGGCGCTCTATTTTTCCAAGGAAGTCCTTCCCTATATCGACCCTGCCAAGGCCGAAACCGCCTGGAACCAGGTGTTCCACCACGTCGGCCTTTATGCCTACCGCCCCGATGCCCTGGCCCGTTATACTGACTGGCAGGCAGGCCCACTGGAAAGCCTTGAGGGGCTCGAACAGTTGCGGTTCCTGGAAAACGGCACCTCGGTCCTCTGCGTTGAGGTGCCGGGCCGTGGCCGGGTCTTCTGGGAGCTGAACAACCCCGCCGATGTGGTCCGCATCGAAAGCATTCTGGCAAAAGATCATTCCTGAGCCCCGGCTCGGACACCAAGACAGGAGAGGCGCATGACCGAGGCTCACAGTGTAGAGGCCCGCATTGTAGAAGTCGGCGACATCCGGATTGGCGGGGCGGAACCCTTTGCCCTGATCACAGGTCCCTGCCAGCTGGAAAGCCTTGAGCACGCCCGCATGATGGCCGGCCGGATCGCCGAGGCCTGTGCGCCCACCGGCACCCGCTTCATCTTCAAGGCAAGCTATGACAAAGCCAATCGGTCATCCTTGGGATCGACCCGTGGGCTTGGGATGGAAAAGGGGCTCGAGATACTGGCCGCCATCGGTGATGAATTCGGCTGCCCGGTCCTGACGGATGTGCATTTGCCCGATCATTGCGCCCCTGCGGCAGCGGCCTGCGATGTCCTTCAGATCCCCGCCTTTCTGTGCCGTCAGACCGACCTGTTGCTTGCCGCCGGCGAAACTGGGGCGGCGATCAACATCAAGAAGGGCCAGTTCCTTGCCCCTTGGGACATGGCCAATGTAGCGGCCAAGGTCGCCTCGACCGGAAACGAGCGGATCATGCTGTGTGACCGGGGCACCTCGTTTGGCTACAACACCCTGGTATCGGATTTTCGCGGTCTGCCGGTGATGGCCGCGACAGGCTATCCGGTGGTCTTTGACGCCACCCATTCGGTCCAGCAGCCAGGTGGGCAGGGGGCAACAAGCGGCGGGCAGCGCGAGTTTGCCCCGGTGCTGGCTCGGGCGGCTTGTGCGGTGGGCGTGTCGGCCTTGTTCATCGAAACCCACGAGGATCCCGACAACGCGCCCTCTGACGGACCCAACATGATCCCGATTGACCAGATGCAGGCTCTGATCGGGCGGTTGCGCCAGTTTGACGATCTGGCAAAGCAGTCGCTTTGATCTGTTTTGACCGCAGGTCTGTAGCCTGGTGCGCAGCCGTCAGCCGGACGGCTGCGCACCAGCAGCTGTAAATCCGCGTCAAGGGCTTTCCGCATGCCTGTCCAACGGGCTATAGGGCAGGAGACCAGAGAGACTGCGATCAAGACGGATAATCAGGAAGAAGACATCACGATGGAAATTCTTCAAACAGAGCTGCCGGGCGTTGTCCTGCTGACCCCCCGTCGTTTTGCCGACGCGCGCGGGTTCTTTTCAGAGAACTACAGCAAAAAGACGCTGGCCGCCCAGGGCATCGATATCGACTTTGTCCAGGACAACCACTCGATCAGCCAGGATACGGGCACCGTGCGGGGGTTGCATTTTCAGTCGCCCCCCCATGCCCAGGCCAAACTGGTGCGCTGCGGTCAGGGTGCGCTTTACGATGTGGCGGTCGATGTCCGGGTCGGCTCGCCCACCTATGGCAAATGGGTGGGCTATGAGCTGTCGGCCGAAAACGGCCGCCAGCTCTTGATCCCGGCGGGCTTTTTGCATGGCTTTGTTACCCTCGCTCCGATGACCGAGATTGTCTACAAATGCAGCGATTTCTACGCCCCCGAATGCGACGGGGCGGTGCGTTGGGATGATCCCGATCTGGCCATCGACTGGCCCCTGTCGGGGGGAACGGCTGCGATTTCCGACAAGGATGCGGTTGCCCCCCTGATGGCTGATTTCAATTCTCCATTCACATACGCCTGAACGGGCGCGATGATCCAAAGGATACTGGATGAAACTTCTCGTAACGGGTGGAGCAGGCTTCATTGGCTCTGCCGTCGTGCGTCAGGCCGTGGCGCAGGGGCATGCGGTCGTCAACGTCGATGTGCTGACCTATGCGGCTTGCCTGGCCAATGTCGACAGTGTCGCCTCAAGCCCGCTTTATGCATTTGAACAGGCCGATATCTGCGACCGCGCCGCCATGGAGCGGATCCTGGCAGCCCATCAGCCCGATGCGATCATGCATCTGGCCGCAGAAAGCCATGTCGACCGGTCGATCGACGGACCTGGGGATTTCATCCACACCAATATCACCGGCACCTATACCCTGCTTGAGGCGGCTCGCGCCTACTGGACGGGCAAAGGCAAGCCCGAGGGCTTTCGCTTTCACCATATTTCGACCGATGAGGTCTTTGGCACATTGGGTGCGACGGGGATGTTCACCGAGGACACGCCCTACGCGCCGAACAGTCCCTATTCCGCCTCAAAGGCCGCGTCTGATCACCTGGTTCGCGCCTGGCACGAAACCTATGGCCTGCCCGTGGTCATGACCAACTGCTCCAACAACTACGGCCCCTTCCACTTTCCGGAAAAGCTGATCCCGGTGGTCATCCTCAAGGCGCTCGCCGGGGCGCCGATCCCGGTTTACGGGGCGGGCGAGAATGTGCGCGACTGGCTCTATGTCGAGGATCACGCCGATGCCCTGCTGACCGTGGTGCAAAAGGGCGTTCTGGGGCGCAGCTACAACATCGGTGGCGAGAACGAGGCCCGCAATATCGACCTGGTGCGCAGCCTCTGTGCCATCCTTGATGAAAAGCGGCCCGGCAACGCGCCCTATGCCGAGCAGATCACCTTCGTCACGGATCGTCCCGGCCATGATGCCCGCTATGCCATCGACCCGTCCCGGATCCGGACCGAACTGGGCTGGCGCCCTTCGGTCACCCTCGAGGAGGGGCTGGAAAAGACCGTACAATGGTACCTTGATAACGAGGACTGGTGGCGCGCCCTGCAGGACCGGGGCGGCGTCGGTGAGCGGCTGGGGGTCAAGGCATGATCCTTGTCTTTGGCAGTACCGGACAGGTGGCGACCGAGCTTCGTCGCCTCGCCACCGAGGCGACCTTCCTGGGCCGGGACAAGGCCGACCTGACAGACCCCGAGGCCTGCGCCGCCGCGATCCGGGCCCATGCCCCGTCTGCGGTGATCAATGCCGCGGCCTGGACGGCTGTGGACAAGGCTGAAGAGGAAGAGGCCACCGCCACAGTGGTCAACGGCACGGCTCCGGGCGCGATGGCGCGGACCTGTGCTGATCTGGGTATTCCTTTCGTCCATATCTCGACCGACTATGTGTTCGAAGGCGGCGGCACTGCGCCATGGTCCCCCACGGATCCCACTGGCCCTCTGGGGGCCTATGGCCGTTCAAAACTGGCCGGCGAACAGGCCATTCAGGCGGCGGGGGGCACTTGGGCCATCCTGCGCACATCCTGGGTATTTTCGGCCCATGGCAACAATTTCGTCAAGACGATGCTGCGGCTGTCTGAAACGCGCGATGCGCTTAATGTGGTGGGCGACCAGATCGGCGGCCCAACGCCGGCCCGCGACATTGCCGTGGCCTGCCTGTCGATCGTTGACAAATTGCGTGAAGATCCGACCAAGACGGGCCTGCATCATCTCAGTGGCGCCCCCGATGTCAGCTGGGCCGATTTCGCCCGGGCGATCTTTGATATGGCGGGCCGGACCGTCGCGGTCACCGATATCCCGTCATCAGCCTATCCCACACCGGCCGTTCGGCCGGCGAATTCGCGGATGGATTGCAGTGCATTAGAGACTGTTTTTGGCATTTCCAGGCCAGATTGGCGTCTGGCACTGGCCGCAGTCATCAAGGAATTGGAGGAGGTCGCATGACCACGCAAAGCACGACGCGCCGCAAGGGGATCATTCTGGCAGGCGGTTCCGGCACCCGGCTGTACCCGATCACGCTGGGGGTCTCCAAGCAGCTCTTGCCGGTCTACGACAAGCCGATGATCTACTACCCGCTGTCCGCCCTGATGCTGGGCGGTATTCGGGACATTGCCATTATCACGACGCCCGAGGATCAGGCCCAGTTCATCCGCACACTGGGCGATGGTAGCCAATGGGGCATCAACCTGACCTACATCGTTCAGCCCAAGCCCGAAGGGCTTGCCCAGGCCTATCTGCTGGCGCGCGATTTCCTGGACGGGTCGGCCTCGGCCATGGTGCTGGGCGACAACATCTTCTTCGGCCATGGCCTGCCCGAACTGTTGCGCG
>CALFSV010000411.1 GCA_937916485.1 uncultured Paracoccaceae bacterium
GAGTACCGGCCTGTCACGCCGGGGGTCGCGGGTTCGAGCCCCGTCAACCGCGCCATTTCCCCTCTTTAGAAATAGCGCGCCTTCGGCGCATTCCGATTTTTTACGACGACTGCGTCGTCGTGCTGCCTCCGGCGGGGATATTTGTAATCCGAAGATTGGGGAGTTGTGCCCTGTTTCTTCGGATCAAAAATATCCCCGCCGGAGGCATCTGAACGGTCCCGCCGCGCCAGCCGCAAGGGGAAGGTGCCAGAGGGCCGCCTTAGCTCAGAGCGGCAAGAACCCTCGCCCAGCTGCGGATGCCCTTATGAAAGCTCTCCAGCGCGTATTTCTCGTTGGGAGAGTGAATCAGGTCGTCGTCCCGGCCAAATCCGATCAGCATGGCGTCCATTCCGAGGAACTGTTTGAAATATCCGGCGATGGGGATCGAGCCGCCCGATCCTATGAAGGCGGCGGGTCTTGGCCATTCGTCGGACAGGGCGAGCCTCGCCTTTTCGAATGCGGGATCTTCAGTGCTCATGACGCTGGCGGGCGCGGTGCCGTGCCCGTGGAATTCGACGGTGCAGTCGGGGGGCAGCATCGACCGCACCATTGCCCGAAAGCTGTCACGGATCTTGACCGGATCTTGCGTGCCGACCAGCCGGAAGCTGATCTTTGCCGAGGCTTTGGAGGGCAAGACGGTCTTGAACCCATCGCCGGTGTATCCCCCCCAGATCCCGTTGACCTCGCATGTGGGACGCGCCCAGATCATCTCCAGCACGGATCGTCCGCTTTCACCCGCGGGGACCGAGAGGCCAACCTCGCCAAGGAAGCCGGCGTCGTCGAAACCAAGCGCCTGCCATTGTGCCATCATTTCATCCGATATCTCGGGCACCCCGTCGTAAAAGCCTGGCACGGTGATCCGTCCGCTGTCGTCATGAAGTGCGGCGATGATCCGGCTCAGGACCCGGATGGGGTTGATCGCGGCGCCCCCGTACATGCCGGAATGAAGATCCTTGTCCGGACCGGTGACCACGATTTCTTCACCCAGCAGGCCGCGCAGCATGGTCGTGATGGCCGGGGTTTCTTCGTCAAAAAGCCCGGTATCGCAGATCAGGGCGATATCTGCGGTCAGCTCTTCTGCATTTTCTTTCATGAAGGGGATCAGGGAGGGAGAGCCCGATTCCTCTTCGCCCTCGAAGAACAGAGAGATCCGTGCTGGCAGCGTTCCGTGGACCGCCTTCCAGGCCCGGCAGGCCTCTACAAAGGTCATGAGCTGTCCCTTGTCGTCGGACGTGCCGCGCCCCCGGATGACCTTTCCCTTGGGCGTGTCCTGAACTTCGGGGTCAAAGGGGGCGCGGTCCCAAAGGGAGAGGGGATCGACGGGCTGAACGTCGTAGTGTCCGTAGAACATCAGGTGTTTGCCTTGTCCTTTGGCATGCCCGAGCACCATCGGGTGCCCTGGCGTTGCCCGTTTGGAGGCGTCAAAGCCAATGCTGGTCAGATCCTCGACCAGCCAGTCGGCTGCGGCGTCGCAGGCCCCCTTGTAGGCCGGGTCCGTTGAGATAGAGGGGATGCGCAACAGGTCCATCAGACGCTCAAGCGCCTGTGGGAGGTCGGCATCAATACGCGCAAGCACGGGTTCGAGGTCGGGAGTGGTCATGACTTCGCTTTCTTGATCCAGATCAACGCGAAGACTACGCCCCCCCTGCCAGATGTCCAGAGAGCCTGGCGGCCGTGACCTGTGCGGATTTGTGCCGTCATGACCATGGGGCGTCAAATTGTAGCGTATTGCTCGAGGGTCAAGCGGCCTATATGAGCCCCAATAGCCCGGACTTTCCGGGCGAGGGATGACAGACGGGGGATGACCCAAGTGAACTATGATGCCCACCTAGATGCGGCACTGGACCGTCTTCACGCCGAAGGCCGATACAGGACTTTCATCGATATTGCCCGCAAGAACGGGCAGTTCCCTCATGCCACATGGCGTAAACCTGATGGGACCGAAGCCCCTGTGACGGTGTGGTGCGGCAACGACTACCTCGGCATGGGCCAGCATCCCGCCGTTCTGGCAGCCATGCACGAAGCCCTCGACACGGTCGGTGCCGGCTCGGGCGGGACCCGCAACATCTCGGGCACGACAGTTTATCACAAGCGGCTTGAGGCCGAATTGGCTGATTTGCATGGCAAGGAAGCAGCCCTTCTGTTCACCTCTGCCTATATCGCCAATGATGCCACCCTTTCGACGTTGCCTCGCCTGTTTCCCGGACTGATCATTTATTCCGATGCTCTCAACCATGCGTCGATGATCGAAGGCGTGCGTCGCAACGGTGGGGCCAAGCGCATCTTCCGCCACAACGACCTTGATCACCTCAGGGAATTGATGGCGGCCGATGATCCCGCCGCACCCAAGCTGATCGCCTTTGAATCTGTCTACTCGATGGACGGGGATTTCGGACCCCTTGCCGGGTTCTGCGACCTGGCCGAAGAATTCGGGGCCCTGACCTATCTTGACGAGGTTCATGCTGTCGGCATGTACGGCCCCCGGGGCGGCGGCCTGGCCGAGCAGTTGGGCCTGTTGGGGCGCATCGACATCATCAACGGCACCCTTGGCAAAGCCTTTGGCGTGTTGGGTGGCTACATTGCGACGTCGGCGAAAATGGCCGATGCGGTGCGGTCCTATGCTCCAGGGTTCATCTTCACCACCTCACTGCCGCCTGCCGTGGCGGCCGGTGCCGCGGCGTCAGTTGCCCATCTCAAGGCCGATCAGTCGCTGCGCGAGCAGCATCAGACCCAGGCCAAAATACTAAAGCTGCGATTGAAAGGGCTTGGTCTGCCGATCATCGATCATGGCAGTCATATCGTTCCCCTGATCGTCGGCGACCCGGTCCACACCAAGCAGCTGTCCGATATGCTGTTGAGTGAACACGGTATTTACGTTCAGCCGATCAATTTTCCGACGGTGCCGCGTGGTACTGAACGACTGCGTTTCACCCCATCTCCTGTACACGGCCCGCTCGAAATGGACGCACTTGTCAGCGCGCTGGACCGTCTTTGGTCACAATGTGCGCTGAATCGCGCCGAGCTTGCCGGATAAATTTTCTGCCGATGCATCCATAAGTGGTGTATGTTAATCCAAACGTAGGGTTTCCGGCTTTGGGCGAATCAAGGCAGGGTGAATACAGGCAAGAAGACTACGGGATCGGGGATGATTGGTCGGGGCTTCAGACGCGCGAAGGCCACGCAGGAAGAAGTTGAAGCCAAGGGCTTTGACGCTTTTGAGTTGCGCCTTGGTGACATGATGCGCGGTGAGCGGGCCACGATGGGCAAAAGCCTGTTGGATGTGCAACGCGAGCTGAAGATCAAGGCTGCCTATATCGCTGCGATCGAGAATGCAGACCCGACGGCCTTTGACACGCCGGGCTTTATTGCCGGCTATGTCCGTTCTTATGCCGGCTACCTTGGCATGGACCCCGACTCTGCTTTCGATACATTTTGTGAAGAGAGCGGGTTTGTTACCGCGCATGGCATGTCTGCCGCCGCGTCGGCGGTCAAGCCAAGCCGCGAGGAGCGCCTGTCCGGAAACGGTCTGGGCAAGGATATATTTACTGGATCGGCCACCCCATTCATTCCGGCTGGTGAGCGTATGTTCACCGGGATTGAGCCAAGGGCTGTCGGATCGGTCATGGTGCTGATCGCATTGATCAGCGGCCTTGGCTACGGCGGGTGGTCGGTTTTGCGGGAAGTGCAGAAGGTCCAGTTCGCCCCGGTTGAGCAGGCGCCGACCGTTGTTGCGGACGTGGACCCACTTGCCGGTGCGTCCCGGCCAGAGGCACCGTTGGCCGAAATGGCCTCGGTTACCGTGATGCCGTCGACCGAGGCGCTTGATAGGCTCTATCGCCCTCAGGCCCTTGATGTGCCGGTTCTGGTTGCCCGCGACGGGCCGATTGCCTCGCTTAGCCCGTCTGCGGTCGGGACTTTGGCCACGAGCCCCGTCGAGGATGCGACCCCGCGCGACTTTGCGTCAGCGGCGGCCCCTCAATTGGAGCCTCAGCCTCAGGTTTCGTCGGTGCAGGTCACAGATGGTCCTGCCCCAGAGTTGGTTCTGGTGGCGGTGCGCCCTGCATGGGTACGCGTTCGGGCCGCTGACGGCAGCACCCTGTTCGAGGGAATCCTGAACGGTGGCGACACCTTTGAGATCCCCGCTACGCAAGATCCTGCAACCCTGCGGGTTGGCGAATCGGGGGCTGTGTACTTTGCGGTGAACGGCACGCCCTACGGCCCGGTTGGCCCCAGCGGAACCGTGACCTCGAATGTTGCCCTGTCCGTCGACAGTCTGACCCAGACCTATGCGGTTGCTGACCTTAACGCGGATTCCGACCTGGCCGAAATGGTCGATGTCGCCGAAGTTCAGCAAGCCCAGTAGTGATGGACGCAGCTTCCCCGTTGTGACCGGGGGAGGCTGGCGTTAGGTTGCCCATGAGAGCGCAGCCGGAGTCAGCCCATTGTCCATGAATCACATCAGACCCTGGCGGAACATCGACCGCCGCAAATCCCGTCAGATCATGGTGGGCAAGGTGCCGGTGGGCGGCGATGCCCCGATCACCGTCCAGACCATGACCAACACCCTGACCACCGATGTGAAAGCGACCATTGAGCAGGTGCAGCGCGCGGCTGCCGCCGGCGCCGATATCGTCCGCATTTCGATCCCGGACGAGGCGTCGAGCAGGGCGCTGCGCGAGATCGTTCCCGAGGTCAGTGTTCCCATCGTTGCCGACATCCATTTTCACTACAAACGCGGGATCGAGGCGGCAGAGGCGGGTGCAGCATGCCTGCGCATCAACCCCGGCAACATCGGCGACGAGAGCCGGGTAAAAGAGGTGATCAAGGCCGCCCGCGACAACAATTGCTCGATCCGGATAGGGGTCAACGCGGGGAGCCTGGAAAAGCACCTGCTCGACAAATATGGCGAGCCTTGCCCCGATGCCATGGTTGAAAGCGGGCTGGATCACATCAAGATCCTGCAAGACAACGATTTTCATGAATTCAAAATCAGCTGCAAAGCCTCTGACGTTTTTATGGCCGCTGCTGCCTATCAGCAGCTGGCCGATGCGACCGATTCCCCCATCCACCTTGGCATCACCGAGGCGGGCGGCCTGACCAGTGGCACGATCAAGTCTGCCATCGGTCTGGGCAACCTGCTTTGGATGGGGATCGGCGACACGATCCGTGTCAGTCTGTCCGCCGATCCGGTCGAAGAGGTCAAGGTTGGCTACGAGATCCTGAAATCCCTTGGCCTGCGCCATCGCGGGGTCAACATCATTTCCTGCCCCTCCTGCGCCCGTCAGGGCTTTGACGTCATCAAGACGGTCGAGGCGCTGGAAAAGCGTCTGGAGCATATCAAGACGCCGATGAGCTTGTCGATCATCGGCTGCGTCGTGAATGGCCCCGGTGAGGCGCTGATGACCGATGTCGGTTTTACCGGCGGCGGGGCGGGGTCGGGTATGGTCTACCTTGCTGGCAAGCAAAGCCACAAGCTAGGCAACGAGGGCATGATCGAACACATCGTTGAACAGGTCGAGAAAAAGGCCGCCGAGATTGCGGCGGCCGAAGAAGCCGAAGCGGCGGCGGCGGAGTAGGGGCCTACTCGCCCCGTACTGCGGCCACGATCTGCTCCATCTGCGGCAGCGGGACGTAGCCGCGCAGCATCTGGTCCTCAACCACGAAGGTCGGTGTGCCGGTGATCTGCATCCGCTGGGCCAGCGCCTGATTGGCGTCGATCACGGCGGCAACCTCTGCACTGTCCATGGCGGCAAAGACGGCGGCCGTGTCGAGGGCGAAGGCATCTCCCAGCCGTGCCAGGCTGTCGGGGGTGATGTCGCTGCGCAGGGTCATGAGGGCATCGTGGACAAGCTTGTAGGCGTCGTCACCGGCAACCTGCTGGGTCGCGATGGCGAATTGTGCGGCCAGCGTGGATTGCTCTCCAAGGATCGGGAACTCCTTGACGATAAAGCGGATGTTTCCATCAAGCTCTAGCAGTTGCTCGACCTCGGCAAAGGCTTGGCGGCAATATCCGCAGCGGTAGTCCATGAATTCGACCAGTGTGATATCGCCGTCCGGGTTGCCCCCGACGTAAGAATAGCCGTCGTTGAACAGCGCGTCTGCATTGGCCTGGGCAAGTGCCACATCGGCGGCAACTTGGGCCTGCTGATCGCGGGTCTCAAGGACGCGGATCGCCTCCATCAGCACTTCGGGATTGTCCAGAAGATAGGCCCGAACTTCGGCCCGGAACGCGGCCCGTTCCACGTCTGTCATGGCGTCGAGGTCCAGCGCCGCTGACGGCGTAGGGGCGAAGGCGACAGTCAGGGCCATGGCGCTGATCAGGGCGAAGGACTTAAAGACGGACATGGCGGACTCCTGAAAACGAATTAGCAAAGCAATGACCACATTCCCGCCTGACTGCCAAGGCCCGGGGCGGTCATGCATTGACGGCTGGCCCCCGAGAAGGGCAGATACGGGGCAAAGCATAGAGGGCAGGGCATGAAGAACTCAACCCGCGGGCTGGTCGATCCCTTCATCGTGATGGATGTCACGGAGGCCGCCCGCAAGGCCGAAGCCGAGGGCCGTCACATCATCCACATGGAGGTCGGCCAACCCGGCACCGGCGCGCCCAAGGCGGCGCTGGATGATCTGGCGCGCCAGATGCAGACCGATGCCCTTGGCTACACCGTCGGGCTGGGCCTGCCTGCCCTGCGGTCCCGGATCGCCCGGCACTACGGCGACTGGTACGGTCTGGACCTTGATCCCGGTCGGGTCGTGATCACAAGCGGGGCGTCGGGTGCCTTCCTTCTGGCCTTTACCGCCCTGTTTGACAGCGGTGCCCGCGTCGGACTGGGAGAGCCGTGTTACCCGTCCTACCGTCAGATCCTCAAGGCGCTGGACCTTGTGCCCGTCGGCATCCGCACGACCATGGCGGCGCGGCTGCAACCGGTCGCCGGGGATGTGACGGGCCATGATCTGGACGGGCTTATCGTTGCGTCACCGTCGAACCCCACCGGAACAATGCTGGACAGGCCGGCCTTGCAATCGCTGGCCGATGCCTGTGTCGGGGCCGAGGTATCCCTGATCTCGGACGAGATTTATCACGGGCTCAGCTATGGAGGCCGGGCGGTTTCCGCGCTTGAGGTGATCGATGAGGTCTATGTCATCAACTCCTTCTCCAAGTATTTTTCGATGACCGGCTGGCGTGTCGGCTGGATGGTCGTGCCCGAGGATCATGTTCGCATCATTGAGCGTCTGGCCCAGAACATGTTCATCTGCGCCCCCCATGCGGCCCAGTCGCTGGCCCTTGCCGCGATGGGCTGTGCGCCGGAACTGGATGCGAACGTCGCAGTCTATGCCACCAACCGGGATCTTTTGCTGGATGGGTTGGCCAAGGCCGGGTTTGCGACTTTGGCCCCACCGGATGGGGCCTTCTACATTTACGCCGATGTCAGCGCCTATACCGACAACTCGCTCGCCTTTGCGGCCGAGGTGCTGGCCGAGGCCGGGGTGGCCGTCACCCCGGGCCTTGATTTCGACCCGGTGGAGGGCCACCGCTGGCTGCGCTTTTCCTACGCCCGTTCGACCGCCGACATTGCCGAAGGGGTGGACCGCCTTGTCCGATTCATGCGCGACCGCGCCCCCCTGATGAGGCCGGCATGATCCTGCGTGCGGTTCTGGTGTGGCTGTGTCTGGCGGGCCTGGTGCAGGCACAAGGGACGGGGCAGGGGTTTTCCGCCCTAGCCAGGCTGGACGTAGGTCAAAGCCAGGTCCGCGACGACGGGGACGGGCTGCTTGTCACGCTTGGCCTGTCGCAGGCGGTGCCCTACCGGGCCTTTACCCTGGACGATCCCCGCCGACTTGTGCTGGATTTTCGGGAAGTGGACTGGGGCCGCGCATCGCGGGCCGCCCTACTCAACGCCGACCGTGCCTCTGATCTGCGGTTTGGTCCGCTGCGTCCCGGTTGGTCCCGGATGGTCGTGGATCTGGCTCAACCGCTCGTCCTGACCGAAGCGGGAATGACCGTCGATGCTGCCAGCGGCGAGGCTGTCTTGCGCGTCCTGCTGACCCCGGCCAGCGCCGAGGCGTTTGCCGCCTTGTCCGGCGCCCCGGTTGATGCGGATTGGGAAATCCTGACCGGTCCGGATGTTGACACTCTGCCACCGCCGCCCGTCGATGATGGCATCACAGTCGTGGTCATCGACCCCGGTCACGGGGGCATCGATCCGGGTGCCGAACGGGCCGGCGTGGTGGAGGCCGAGTTGATGTTGCAAATGGGGCTGGAACTGGCCGAGGCGCTTGCCCGGTCGGTGGATTTCCAGCCTGTGCTGACACGACAAAGCGACGTCTTCGTGCCTCTGGCCGAACGAATGACAATTGCCCGAGCGGCAAGGGCGGATGTCCTGTTGTCCCTGCACGCTGACGCCTTGGACGAAGAGGTGACACGAGGGGCCTCGGTCTACACCCTGAGCGACGAGGCCAAGGACCGGGCGTCTGAACGCATGGCCGAACGGCATGATCGGGGCGATCTGCTGTCCGGCGTGGACTTGACCGGGCAGGATGATACCGTGGCGACCATTCTGATGGACATCGCCCGACTTGAAACCGGCCCGCAGGGCGACCGGCTGGCCGAGGCGCTTGTTGAAGGACTGCGCTCGGTCGGGGCGCAGGTAAACTCAAACCCCCTGCGTGCCGCACCACTTGCAGTTCTGAACGCGGCGGATTTTCCCAGTGTCCTGATCGAGGTGGGTTTCTTGTCCAACCCCGGCGACCGGGAACGCATCGGGTCCGTCGAGGGGCGGGCCAACATCATTGCCGGGATCGTCGAAGCGCTCCAGCGCTGGCAGTTGGACGAGACGGCGCGTGCCCCCTTGTTGCGCCAGTAGAGGCAGGGGGCTGGCCAAAGGGCGTCGCAACTCACCGATAAATACACGAATTCTTTTCACTGATTGCCTGAAAGCCCGCCCAAAACTGCCATCGCTCTTGCAAACGTGAGCGGGAACCCGGCTTTTTCCTGCCGATCTGACGTGATCAGATTTTGACCATCATCCTCGCCCCGCCTATAAGCAGGAATACAGCAAAGGATTGGCCCCTCCGTGCTTCGATTTGTTCTTTCTTTCTTCGGCGGCATCTTTTCGATGCTGACCCTCGGGATCGCCATGGCCGCGCTGACCTTGGGGGCCGTGTTCTATATGTATGGCCGTGATCTGCCCAGCTACGAGACCCTGTCCCAGTACACTCCCAAGACCATCAGCCGCATCTACTCGGGCGAGGGGCGCATCATCGACGAATTCGCGACCGAACGGCGCCTGTTCACCCCGGCCGAGGAAATTCCCGACCTGGTCAAACAAGCCTTTGTCAGCGCAGAGGACCGCAATTTCTACACCCACCCTGGTTTTGACATCCGCGGCATCGGGGCCGCCGCGATTGAGGCTGTTGCCTCGCGCGGGCAGGACCTTCGTGGCGCGTCGACGATCACCCAGCAGGTGATGAAGAATTTTCTTCTGGACGGATCCCGCACCGCTGAGCGCAAGATCAAGGAAATCATCCTTGCCGTCCGGATCGAACGGGCGATGGACAAGGAGCGTATCCTTGAGCTTTACCTAAACGAGATCTTTCTGGGCCAGAACTCCTACGGCGTCGCGGCCGCTGCCCAGACCTATTACAACAAGCCCTTGCGCGACCTGAGCCCGGCAGAGGCCGCCTATCTGGCAGCTCTCGCACAACGTCCCGGCAACCTTCACCCGGTGCGCCAGCTTGAGGACGCCATCGACCGCCGCAACTATGTTCTGCGCGAGATGTATGAGAACGGCTACATTGACCAGGCGACGATGGTTGCACAGCAGTCTGAAGAGCTGCGAACTGTGCAGTCGGGCGACTTTGATAGCTTTCGGGCGGCCCTGCCGCCACGCGATTACTTTACCGATGAAATCCGCCGCCAACTTAGCGTGAACTTTGGCGAGGATGAATTCTTTGGTGGCGGCCTGTCCGTCCGGGCGACCATCGATCCTGACCTTCAGATCGAGGCCGCCCATGCCCTGCAACGCGCACTTGAGACCTATGATAGAAGCCGGGGCCAATGGCGCGGCACGGGCGAGACGTTACCGACGGATATCTTGGACGACGAAGACGCCTGGCGCGCGGCCTTGGCAGAGCTTACGGTTCCGCGAGACATTACCCTCGACGGCCCTTGGTATCCTGCTGTTGTGATGGACATCGGCGACCGCGAACTGCGGATCGGCGTGGAAGGGGTGCAGGAAACCGAGGCAGAGCCTTTCGTGGTGCCCCGCAATGACATTGAATGGATGCGCGGCAACTTCTTTGACAACTTCGATGTCGGTGATGTCGTCCTCGTACGCCGTATGATGGACGAAAGCGATGGCAGCTTTGTCCGTTGGTCCCTTCGCCAGGTGCCCGAGGTGCAGGGCGCGTTCATGGCCATGGACGTCAACACCGGCCGGGTTCTTGCCATGCAGGGAGGCTTTTCCTACCAGCATTCGGTGTTCAACCGGGCAACACAGGCGCGGCGTCAGCCGGGCTCTGCTTTCAAACCATTCGTATATGCCGCGGCCCTCGACAGTGGCTATTCGCCGGCGACCATCGTCGTGGACGCCCCGATCGAGATTGATACACCCCAGGGCGTCTGGCGCCCTCAGAACGCGTCGAACCAATACTACGGCCCGACGCCCTTGCGGACCGGGATCGAACAGTCGCGGAACCTGATGACCATTCGTCTGGCCCAAGAGATCGGGATGGATGTTGTCGCGGAATATGCCGAACGGTTCGGGGTTTATGATAGCCTCAACCCGGTTCTGGCCAACTCGCTTGGCAGCCAGGAGACGACGCTGTTCAAGATGGTTGCCGCCTATGCCATGTTCGCCAATGGAGGAGAGCGGGTGGAGCCGACTTTGGTGGATCGGGTGCAGGATCGGTTCGGCAACACTGTCTACCGCCACGACCAAAGCATTTGCCCCGATTGTTTTAACGCCAGCCTGCCCCAAGGTCAGGCCCCCGGTATCCAGACCAACCGCGACCGCATCATGAACGCCGTGACGGCCTACCAGTTGACTTCGATGCTGGAAGGGGTTGTTCAAAGGGGGACGGCAGCAAGTGCCGTCAATCTGCCCGTGCCGGTCGCGGGCAAGACCGGGACGACCAACGACGCAAAAGACGTCTGGTTCGTTGGCTTTTCCAGCTCGATCGCTGCAGGCTGCTACATCGGCTATGACACGCCGCGCAACATGCCCGGTGCATCTGGCGGTGGGGTTTGTGCGCCGGTTTTCCAGGCCTTCATGGAGGCTGCTGTTGAGGAATATGGTGGCACGGCGTTCCATATCCCCGACCAATGCCGCTTTATCAAGATCGACCGATTTACCGGGGCGCGGTTGCCTGACGAGGCGAGCGGCGACCACGTGGTGGCCGAATGCTTCCGCGATGGAGAGCAGCCGGTCTTTGGCATAATGTTCGACGGTGGTTTTGGCATGTCGACAGACCTTCCACTTTTTGACGAGGTTCGGGGCCGCGTCCAGACGGCGCCGACCGCATCGGGTGGAACGGCCCAGATTGGGCCACGCGCCACCTTTGGAACCCTGTCCTCCGGCGGGCTGTACTGATCTGAGGCAAGGCCGGGCAGGGTGTCAAGTGTGGTGCCATGCCCGCCGCGCCTTGCCGAGACAGTCCCTGCACGGTAGACCAAGCACCAACCAATCAAAGAGCCTGACCCATGCGCGCTGAGACGCAATCAACTATCGCCGCCATCGAAAAGTCACTGAAGCTTCTGGCCCAACGGCTGGACTGGGAGACGGCCAAACACCGGCTTGAGGAATTCGACGCCCGCGTCGAAGATCCCAGCCTTTGGGATGACCCCGCCGCCGCTCAAAAGCTTATGCGCGACCGGCAAATGCTGGTCGATGCCATCGGCAGTTACGAAAGTCTCAGCCGCGATCTGAACGACAACGTCGAGCTTATCGAACTGGGTGAGATGGAAGATGATGCCGACATCATCACCGAGGCCGAAACTGCCCTGAAAGCGCTGCGCGAAAAGGCCGCCCAGAAAGAGATCGAGGCCCTGCTGGATGGTGAGGCCGATGGCAACGACACCTTCCTTGAGATCAACTCGGGCGCGGGCGGCACGGAAAGCTGCGACTGGGCGTCGATGCTGGCCCGGATGTATGTCCGCTGGGCGGAAAAGCACGGTTATACCGTTGAACTGCAATCCGAAAGCGCGGGCGAAGAGGCGGGGATCAAGTCCGCCGCCTACAAGATCAGCGGGCCCAATGCCTATGGCTGGCTGAAATCAGAAAGCGGTGTTCACCGGCTTGTCCGCATTTCGCCTTATGACAGCGCTGCACGGCGGCATACCTCGTTCAGCTCTGTCTGGGTCTATCCCGTGGTCGACGACAATATCGAGATCGAGGTGGCCCCAAACGACATCCGCATCGACACCTACCGGTCATCGGGGGCGGGCGGCCAGCACGTCAACACCACTGACTCTGCCGTGCGGATCACCCACATGCCGACCGGGATCGTGGTGACCAGCTCGGAAAAGTCGCAGCACCAGAACCGCGAGATTGCCATGAAGGCGCTTAAATCGCGGCTCTACCAGATGGAGCTTGACCGCCGCAACGCCGCCATCAATGAGGCCCATGAGGCCAAAGGGGATGCCGGCTGGGGCAATCAGATCCGGTCTTACGTCCTGCAGCCCTACCAGATGGTCAAGGACCTGCGCACCTCTTACGAGACATCTGACACGCAAGGTGTGCTCGACGGTGATCTGGACGGCTTTATGGCGGCGACCCTGGCGCTTCAGGTGTCCGGCAAAAGCCGGGCCGAGGCGATGTCCGAAGACTGATCGACCTGCTTGGTGGCTTGACAGACCCACCCTGTTTGGCGCGAAACTGGCGTCACAGGGAGAAGTCCCATGACCCAGATCGACACCCATAAGGCTGCGTCGCCCTTGCCCGAGATTGGCAAGGTCACGTTGTACGAGCTTTGGTTGTGCCTGAAGGCCGGTTTTTACGACTTTCGCAGCGCCCCGGCCTTTGGCCTGTTCTTCAGCGCGGTCTATGTGCTGGGCGGCTTCTTCATGGTCTGGCTTGGGGCAGGCACGGTCACCTGGACCCTTGCGGTGTCGCTGGGCTTTCCCCTGGCCGCACCGTTTGCTGCAGTCGGCCTTTATGAGGTCAGCCGCAGGCTAGAGGATGGCGAGCCGCTGAAATGGTCCGCCGTTCTGGGCGTCGTCTGGGCGGAGCGATCCCGACAGATCCCCTGGGCGGGGGCGATCATCGTGATCTACTTCCTGTTTTGGACCTTTCTTGCCCATATGATCTTTGCCCTGTTCATGGGGCTTGGCCCGATGACAAATGTGTCCGATCCTTGGTCGCTCTTCCGCTCGACCGAAGGGGTGCGCATGGTGGCGGTAGAACTTGCCGTCGGCGGGGTTCTGGCCTTTCTGCTGTTCTCGATGACGGTGGTCAGCCTGCCCTTGATGCTTGAAAAAGAGATCGACTTTGTCACTGCGATGGCGCTGAGCGTGCGGATGGTCAACGCCAACCTGCCGGTCATGGTGATCTGGGCAGGGCTGATCGCGGTACTGACACTGCTCGCTATGCTGCCGTGGTTTCTGGGCCTCGTCATTGTGCTGCCAGTGCTGGGTCATGCGACGTGGCATCTGTACCGCCGGGCGCTTTATGATCCTAGATAGGACCAGATAGGGCCAGATAGCTGGTTACAGATCGATCCTGGCAAAATTGGCATCGCAAACGAAAACGGGCGCGGCCCTGTCAGCTACGCCCGTTTGAATGACGTCGGACAGTTGCCGGAATTAAGAGCCGGCAGCCTCGGATGCACTTGGCTTCGGCAGGGTCTTCTGGGCACCACCGCTGCTGAGCGGGTCGTCCTGACGCTGAACCGAACCTTCGAAATGGGCGCCGGATTCGATTGCGATCGTCTTATGGATGATGTCGCCTTCGACGCGTGCGGTCGAGGTCAGGCGGACTTTCAGGCCACGCACGCGGCCAATGATGCGGCCGTTGATCACGACATCGTCTGCAACCAGTTCACCTTTGACAGTGGCACCTTCGCCGACGGTCAGAAGATGGGCGCGAATGTCGCCTTCGACCTGACCTTCGATCTGAATATCGCCGGTTGTCTTGAGGTTGCCCTTGATGTGCAGGTCAGACGACAGAACCGATGCAGGCGGCTTGGCCTTTGGCGCGGCAGGACGGTAATCCTGAGTCGTTGCTGGTGTGCTGCTGGCCGAGGGGGCAGAGGCTGCGGGGTCACCGGCCCTTGGGCCTGGCTCGTTGATTTTGCTCTTAGAAAACATCTCTTCCAGCTCTTATATAGATCATGGGGTTCACAGCTTGACCGCCGACGCGGACCTCGTAGTGAAGGTGCGGGCCGGTAGACCGTCCAGAGTTCCCCATATCACCGATCCGCTCGCCGCGCGAGACCCTTTGACCAACCGTGACCCGTATGGCGTTCAAATGCGCGTATCGCGTTTCGATCCCGAACTCATGCTGGATCTTGATCAAGCGGCCATAGCCTGATGACCAGCCCGCCTCGGTCACGACACCGTCCGCAGTGGCATAGACAGGGGTGCCGATGGGCGCGGCAAAGTCAGTTCCCGCGTGCATCCGGCCCCAGCGCTGGCCGAATCCCGATGTAAATCGGAAATCCGAGCGGACCGGAATATCGAATGGCGCGCGTTCGGCAGCGATTCGGTAAAGGTTGATCCGGTCCATGGCATCGAGGATCGAATTGGCCCGCAAAGAATCCGGGTCCGGCTCTCCGCCCATCGTGGAGAAGGAGAGGGGCGTCAGCGGGCCGCCCATCCCGGAATAACCGCGGCGCACCTGATTAAGCAGGTTTTCGGGGTCCATCCCTGCGGCGCGAAACATGTTGTCGAGCGGCTCTACCGAGACCAGCATCGCCTCTTCGAGCTTGCGGAAAATGGCGTCGTTGCGGTCCGCCATAAGACGGATCTCCAACTCGAGGTCCTCAGCACGGTCGAGGGCATATTGGGCGTCAGCCGCAATCAGGTCACGCTGGTCAGCCGTATCGGCCAGAGCATCCGACAGCACGTCGACGGTCCCAACAAGGTCCTGTGTCAACACGCCACCGGCCACTCCGTCTGACCCATCGTTCAGGCTGGCCTCAAGCGCAAGGTACTGATCCCGGGCGGCTTCCCGTTCAACCATGGTCCGGCGGAGCGTGGCCTGCACGACCTCGAGCCCCGTCTCAAGCTCGCGGCGGCGGTCCTCGGAGGCCAGAAGCTCGGTCTGCATCACGGAAATCTGCTCGAGCGCAGAGCTGAAGCGGTTCTGCGCGGCTGCGGCCTCGGCAGCACGCATGTCACGCTCGGACGACAGGGCGTTCAGCCGCTCTTCGTAGACCATCTTGTCGCGTTGGGCCTGCGCACGGAAGTTACCGGCGCCGATGGAGTCCATCAAAAGGATCGCCGTGGCGATGATCGTCCAACCAACGATGACGGTGCTGCCCGACCATATCAAAAGCTGGGTTCCGGACTTTAGCCGGATAAAGCGTGTTTCGGTTTCCGATCTCAGGAACAGGCGCTTTTCAGGAAAGCGCCGCTCCAGCATGTCGTGCACGTATTTAGCTGCCCGCGATCTCACTGGCGATGACCCATTGTTGTCCCCCTTGGTATGGTCAGGTCTCGCGTCCCGCCTGGCCACTGGAAGGGGATACAAAGACACTGGCAAACACGCAACAATTCATCGCAAATACCAGATAAATCAGAGATTTTCCAGCCAAAATCGGCAAGATCCCGCCTAGTTCCCCGCAGATCCGCCGACTGAAACAGGCAGCGGGTCCCAGCCGGCCGCTTCGGCATCCTCTGAAAGGGGCCAATAGAAATCCGGGGCAAGACCGGCCTCGGCCCGCTTTTCCTCGTTGAACGGCGGCTTCAGAGGGGCGTGAAAATAGCGCCGGACAAGCCTGTGAAATGTCTCGGTCGGATCAAGATTTTCGCGCCCACAAAGGAAGTTGAACCATTTTGAGCCATAGGCGACATGATGCACTTCTTCGGCATAAATCGTCTTGAGAGCCGCGACTGCCTGCGTCTCGTCATGCTTTTCGAAGATCGCGATCATGCCGGGGGTGACATCAAGGCCCCGGGCCTCGAGTACCATTGGCACGACGGCAAGGCGGGCAAGGATGTCGCCGGTCGTGTCCTCTGCCGCCCGCCACATGCCTGCATGGGCGGGCAATGCGCCATAATGGCTGCCAAGCGCCTCAAGGCAGTCGCACATCAGGTTGAAATGCTTGGACTCTTCGTCTGCCGCCTTGACCCAGTCGTCGTAGTAGCCAATGGGAAAGGGGATGTGAACGAACCGGGCGATGATGTCCCAGTGTAGGTCGACGGCATTCAATTCGATATGGGCCACGGCATGCAGAAGGGCGATGCGGCCTGCTGGGCTGCCCGGTTTGCGCTTTGGCATGTCGCGGGGGGCCAGAAGGTCAGGCGATGTGGGGCGCGCAGGTTTGTCGGGGGGCGATGCCGTCCCGATGGCAATCGGCGTGCCGGCCAGCCGTGCCTCGCGCCAGCGGGCGGCATGCGCCCGCGACAGGGCGGTCTTGGTCCTGCCATCCGCCGTGCAGAGCACTTCGGTCGCCATTTGGGTAAGGGTCTGCATGAAACTGTCCGGATGGTGGGTCTGGACCCACCTTACCGGGCGGGCAGGGTCAGGGCAAACCGGGGTGCAGATGGGTTGGGACCCATCTTACCCGGCCCGTCCCGCGCATGGTCAGAGCGCCTTGACCGCCTCAAGCACGGCTTCGGCATGGCCAGGCACTTTGACCTTGCGCCAGACTTGCGCGATCTTGCCGTCCGGACCGATCAGAAAGGTCGCCCGCTCGATCCCGAAGTAGGTCTTGCCGTACATGCTTTTTTCGACCCAGACGCCATACCGTTCGCAGACATCGCCTTCTTCATCTGACAAGAGGGCGATCTTGAGCCCGTATTTGTCGCGGAACTTGTCGTGCTTTTTTACCGGGTCTTTTGAAACACCAAGGATCGTCGCCCCGGCACTGGCAAAATCCTCGACCATGTCGGTGAACGACTGGGCTTCTTTGGTGCAGCCGGGGGTGTCGTCCTTGGGGTAGAAGTAAAGGACCACCGACTTGCCGGCCAGATCGGACAATGACACGGTGTCGCCCCCATCGCGGGGCAGGCTGACGGAGGGGGCGGTGTCGCCGGGCTGGAGGGTCGCAGAGGTCATGGGGATGTTCCTTTGGTGCTGTGCCGGTATGAGGTTTCGTTCTAGGCTGGTTTTGGCAGGAATAAAGGGCCGGGAGCCGATATTCGACAGAAGATGACGAAGCAGACCGATCAGGACCCGACCGACCCGCAAGGGCCGGACCCGGCAGCCTTGGGTTCCACCCTGGCCGAAACCTTGCGCCCTTCAAAGGGTCAGGGCAGGGCAGGGCCGTCCGAAGCCCCGACCGGTCGGGGCGTGGGGTGGCATGCTTTGCGCAGCGTCGGCTTGATCGCCCTCGCACCGCTTGTCTTTGTGCTGCTGACCCCGTTCCTGATCATCGGTCAGGAGGTGACGGCACCGACCTGGATCAAGACGCTTGTCGAAGAACAGGCCACCCGTGTCTTGAACGGGGGAAGCCTTCGCTTTGGCAGTATCACCGTCGAGGTGGGCCGCGATCTACATCCCCTTGTCCGCATGACAGGGACGGTTCTGGCCGATGCCGAGGGGGTCGTCATGGCGCGCGTGCCTGCGATTGCAGTGCAGTTGTCGCCCCGGGGACTGCTCTTGCGCCGCGAGGTTCTGCCGCAACGGATCACCCTGACCGGGGCCCAGATCACCCTGCGCCGGTCCAAGGATGGCTCTGTCGCCCTCGCATTCGAGGCGGCGGCACCGGCCGCCCAGGAGGCGGCAAGCCCCGCTGCGCTGTTGGCGCAGTTAGGGGCCACGTTCAATCGCCCTGTTCTGGAGGCGATGGAACGTGTCCGCGCCGAAGGGCTGGTCGTCAACTATGACGACGCCCGGGCGGGCAGGGCCTGGACGGTCGACGGTGGGACGCTTGAACTGAACCTTGATGCCGAAGAACTGCACCTGTCAGGGGCGCTGGCCTTGCTGTCAGGCCGCGCTTTCATCACCACGATCGACCTTGACCTGCTCAGCGACCGCGAAACTGGCGAGACGGATGTGAATGTCGCCATTCAGGATGCGCTTGCCGCTGATATCGCCACCCAAAGCCCGGCGCTAAGCTGGCTTGGCCTTCTAGACGCCCAGCTGTCGGCCCAACTGACGGGTCGTATCGATGTGGGCGGGGTTGTCGGCCCGCTGCAAGCCGCCTTGCAGATTGGCGGCGGTGCCTTGCGCCCGACCCCGCAGGCAAGGCCGGTTGGCTTTGACGAAATGCAGGTGGCCCTGAGCTATGATCCCGCCGCAGGGCAGGTCGGGTTCGAGGATCTCCGTGTCGTCAGCGATTGGGGCACGATCGAGGGCGACGGGCAGGCCTATATGCGCGAGATCACTGAAGGCTGGCCGGGTGCGCTTTTGGGGCAGTTCAACCTGCACCGGATCGCCCTTGATCCGGCGGGCCTTTACGACGAACCGGTGACCCTGTCCGAAGCCAGCGCCGAGTTTCGTCTGCGTCTGGATCCGTTTGCCGTCGACATCGGCGTTATCAGCGTCACCGACACGGATACAGAAGGGCAGCAGTCCCGCCTTGAAGCGTCGGGCCGGATCGGCGCCAGTGACGAAGGGTGGGAGGTCGCCCTGGATGCCGGGCTCGACCGGATGTCGATGACCCGGCTCATGGTGCTCTGGCCGCGCAGTTTCCGGCCGGGCATGCGGCAATGGCTCGAAACCAACATCCCTCGGGCCACCTTGCTCGGCACATCGGCGGGGCTTCGTTTCGGACCGCAACATGATGGTCGGGTCTGGGCGTTGAACCTGCGGTTCGAGGATACGGTGGCAACGGTCCTGCAAAGTCTGCCGTCCTTGCAAGGGGTGTCCGGTATGCTGGCGATCCAGGACAACAGCCTCACGGTGTCGCTGGACACCGGACGGATACCGGCCCCCCTTGGTGGCATGGCGGACCTGACCGGATCGACTTTTATCGTGCCCGACATCACCGTCGATCGCGCCCCGTCGATTGTCCACCTCAAAACCCAAAGCACGATCACGGCGGTCCTTTCGTTGTTGGACCTGCCGCCGTTTTCCTTTCTGACCCGCGCCGGCCGGCCTGTCACCCTCGCTCAGGGCTGGGCCGAGGGAGAGGGCGACATCCGCCTGCGCCTGGGCGACCGGGTCCCAGGCGAACAGCCTGCCTTTGACGTGCGCGCGCGGCTAACGGACGTCCGCAGCGAGGTCCTGGTGCCCGGCCGGGTGTTGGCGGGCGCCGAACTCCAGGTTGTGGCCGATAACATCGGGATGAGTGTGGCCGGGGCGATACGGCTGGGCCGGGTGCCCGGCACGGCGACATGGAGCACGATTTTTGGCCCCGAAGGCGAAGGCCGCTCTCAGGTCGAAGGGACGGTTGAGCTGTCCGAACAGTTCATCGATGAATTCGGGATCGGCCTGCCGACCGGGGCTGTCCGTGGGGCAGGACAGGGGGCGTTTCGCCTGGACTTTGGCCCGGACGGCCCACCTGTCTTTAGCATGACATCGGACCTGACCGGCCTGCGCCTATCGCTGCCCGCGGTTGGCTGGGGCAAGAGCGAGGGGGGCACTGGCAGCTTCTCTATCACCGGCCAATTGGGCGATGTGCCCACAGTGGACGAGGTCCAGCTTGACGCGGCAGGGTTGCAAACGACGGGCTTTATCCGCCTGAACAGCGATGGCGGGCTGAACCGGGCCGTTTTTAACCGCGTCCGTCTGGGCGGCTGGCTGGACAGCCCCGTGGTTCTGGTGAGGCGCGGCAGTGGACGCCCAGTTGAGGTGCAGCTGGGTGGCGGGACGCTGGACCTGAGCCGAGCCGATTTCGGCGGCAGCGACGGTGGCGAGAGTGGCCCGATGCAAATCAACCTTGACCGGTTGCAGGTCACCGAAGGGATCGCTCTGACCGGTTTTCAAGGGACCTTTTCCGGTGCTGGCGGCTTTCAGGGGAACTTTACCGCGCAGGTCAACGATGGGGCCGCTGTTAATGGGACTGTCGCCCCCGGCGGCTCAGGCACTGCGGTGCGGGTCCAGAGCAATGCGGCGGGCGAGGTTCTGGCCTCGGCCGGGTTCCTTGAAAATGCGCGGGGCGGGACGATGGACCTGTCGCTGACCCCGACGACGGGCGAAGGCAGCTATGACGGTACGTTACGGATCAGCAGCTTGCGAGTGCGCGACGCACCTGCCCTTGCCCAGTTGATCGACGCGATCTCGGTGGTCGGCCTGTTGCAGCAGCTTGACGGGCAGGGGCTGTCATTCAACCAGGTGGATGCAGCCTTCCGCATTGATCCCGACCGGATCACCGTTTCCCAATCCAGCGCGGTAGGACCGGGGCTTGGAATTTCGATGGACGGTGTCTACACGCAGGCGACCCGGCAGATGGACTTTCGGGGCGTGATCTCGCCACTTTATCTGATCAACGGGGTGGGTTCGGTTCTGACACAAAGGGGTGAGGGCTTGTTCGGCTTCAATTACACGCTGCGAGGGCCGATCGGGACGCCTCAGGTCGGGGTCAATCCCCTGTCGATTCTGACCCCGGGCATGTTCCGCGAAATCTTCCGGGGACAGCCCCCGGTTCAGAACCAGTAGCACCCACTAAGGAGGCCCGATCGTGAAGCTGTCAGATTTCGACTTTGACCTGCCAGAAGAGCTGATTGCCGTCCGTCCGGCCCGACCACGGTCAAGCGCCCGCCTTCTGGTGGCGCAAGGGTCTGACATCCTTGACCGCAGAGTGACTGATCTGAGCGACTTTCTTTTGCCCGGCGACAGGCTGATCCTGAACGATACCAAGGTGATCCCGGCCCGCCTGTCGGGCCTGCGCCATCGTGGTGGGGCGGCTGGCGAAGGAACGGCCCGGATCGAAGCGACCTTGCTTGAACCGCGGGCAGATGGCTGTTGGACGGCCCTGGTCAAGCCCCTGCGCAAATGGCGCGAAGGGGAAGAGGTCGTCTTTTCACCCCGCCTGTCCGCCCGCCTCGAAGGGGTTGAGGATACGCAGGCTCTTATCCGGTTCAACCTGCAGGGCGACGATTTCGACGCCGCCTTGGCCGAGGCTGGTGCAATGCCCCTGCCCCCCTATATCGCGGCGCGCCGTGCGGCTGATGAGGCCGACAAGACCGACTACCAGACACTTTGGGCTGCACGGCCCGGTGCGGTTGCGGCCCCCACCGCGTCGCTTCATTTTGATGAAGTCGTTATGGCGGCCCTGGCCGAGCGAGGGGTGCAATTGACCCATGTCACCCTGCACGTGGGGGCCGGGACCTTTCTGCCGGTCAAAGTGGACGATGTCGCCGACCACGTGATGCATGCCGAATGGGGCGAGGTGACTGCCAAAGCCGCGGACGAGATCAACGCAACACGGGCCGCCGGCGGGCGGATCATCCCGGTTGGCACCACCGCCCTGCGCCTGATCGAAAGTGCGGCCACGTCAAAGGGAATGGCCCCCTGGGTGGGCGAGACGGATATCTTTATCACGCCGGGCTTTGAGTTTCAGGTGGCTGACGGACTTATGACCAACTTTCACCTGCCCAAGTCCACGCTGATGATGCTGGTATCGGCCACGATGGGGACAGACCGGATCAAGGCCATCTACGCCCATGCGATTGCTCAGAAATACCGGTTCTTTTCCTATGGCGACGCCAGCCTCTTGCTTCCGGGGCGCGCGGATCGGTAGGCGGGGCTGCGCCGATGCGGCCGGCATGCGCCTTACAGACGCGACACAAACTGTCGTTTCATACCTAGATTCTTCAGCCCTCGGCAGCTAACTGGGCCAAGCAATCTGAGCGAAAGGTCCTCCCCATGTTGCAGGTACTTCGCGGCTCATGGGCGCTTTTCCTGGGCATGTTCATGCTGATGATGGGCAATGGCCTGCAAGGCACGCTGCTGGGCGTGAGGGGAGAGTTGGAAGGCTTTTCCACCCTCGAGATGTCGATAATCATGTCGGCCTATTTCGCGGGTTTTCTGTTCGCCTCCCAATCCGTGCCCAATCTGTTGCGACGGGTCGGCCACGTCCGGGTGTTTGCCGCCCTCGGCTCTACCATATCGGCTGTGCTGATCCTTTATCCCGCGCTGGCCGAGCCTTGGGTCTGGACCATCGGGCGTGTCGTCATCGGGTATTGCTTTTGCGGCGTATATATCACTGCCGAAAGCTGGCTGAACGACGCCTCTTCCAACGAAAACCGGGGCAAGGCGCTGTCGCTTTACATGATCATGCAGATGGCCGGGATTGTGTCGGCCCAATACATTCTTGTCCTGGGCGATGTGTCCGGCTTTATCCTCTTTATCATCCCGTCGGTTCTGGTGTCGCTGGCCTTTGCGCCCATCCTGCTCAGCGTCAGTGCAACGCCAAAGTTCGAATCGACCAAGCCGCTAAGCATCCGTCGCCTCATCGATGCCTCGCCCCTGGCTTGTGTGGGCATGTTTCTGCTGGGGGGCGTTTTTGCCGCCCAGTTCGGGATGTCGGCGGTTTATGGAACGCGGGTCGGGCTGACCGTTCCGCAGATTTCGGCCATGGTGTCGATCACCTATGTCACTGCGCTGTTTCTCCAGTATCCCATCGGCTGGCTTTCAGACCGGATGGACCGACGCATCCTGATCATCGCGATTGCCCTTGTCGGTGGGTTGGGGGCGATGGTGTCGTTCCTGATACCCGGAAATTTCGGGTTCATCCTGTTCAGCGCGGCTTTGGTTGGCGGCATGTCCAACCCACTTTATGCCCTGCTGATCGCCTACGCGAACGACTACCTCGACCGCGAGGATATGGCCGCAGCCTCGGGCGGGCTCTTGTTCATTAACGGGCTAGGGGCGATTGCTGGCCCGCTCTTGGTTGGTTGGGTGATGGACAGCTTTGGCGTCAACGGGTTCTGGGGGTTCATCGCGGTCCTGCTGCTGGGGCTGGCGGCATACGGTCTTTGGCGGATGACCCAGCGCAAGACCACGACCGCTGTCGAAGACCTCGTGTCCTACACGCCGATCACCGCCACTGCCTCACCGGTCATGGCGGTCGCCATGCAGGAGGTTTACCTCGAGACTGAAGCGGAAGCGGAAACGGACGAAGATGCGGTTGCCACGGCAACAGAATAGAACTCGGGGTCTTGAACGGGTTGTGCGAGTTTGAATGTTCTGTAACGTCCAAATGACAAAGAGCGGTCTCAAAGGGAGCGGTGGTGTGCGGACACCTGAGGAAGTTTTGGGGTTCTGGCTGGACGAAGTCGGAGAAAAAGGCTGGTATTCTGGTGCGCCGGAACTGGATCAGGAAGTCAGAGACCGGTTTCGAAAGACCTGGGATGGTGTGATGGAGGGGGCCTGCGGGCTTTGGCTGACCTACCCAACTGGATCATTGGCCTACGTCATCGTGGCGGACCAGTTTTCGCGCAACATGTTCAGGGGCACGGCAGCCGCTTTTGCCTCGGACAGGCTGGGGCGCGCTGCGGCCAAGGCCGCCATCGCGCGGGATTGGGATCTGCGGGTCGATGAACCAGCCCGACAATTCTTTTACATGCCGCTTGAGCATTCAGAGAATCTGATCGACCAGGATCGTGCCATGCGGCTTTTCACGTCTCGCATGCCTGACACGGGCCACGAGAACCTGCTGCACGCCAAGGTACACCGCCAGATCATCCGGCGCTTTGGCCGCTTTCCGTTCCGCAACGTGGCCCTTGGACGGCCCTCCACAGCGGTTGAGCAAGCCTGGCTTGACGCTGGCGGTTATGGGGCCGAGTTGCAGGCCATGCAGGCGCCGGCGATCTGACTGGCGCCGGTCACGGCGGTCAAACGGGGATTGCATCAGGTTGATACCTGCCATGCGCTTGCCCCGTCTGGCCCCGCATCCGGAATTGGTTTAACGTCAAACTAATTCGAACATGCGGAGGAGACAGACATGGCCGCCAAGACCTACGATATGATTGTCATTGGGGCCGGCCCCGGCGGCTATGTGGCCGCGATACGGGCTGCCCAACTGGGTCTGAAGGTCGTTTGCGTTGAGCGGGAGAACCTTGGTGGCATCTGTCTGAACTGGGGCTGTATCCCGACCAAGGCGATGCTGCGCTCTTCCGAAGTATTCCACCTAATGCACCGGGCCAAAGAATTCGGCCTGAAGGCCGAGAACATCGGCTACGATCTTGACGCCGTCGTCAAACGCTCCCGTGGCGTGGCCAAGCAGTTGTCTGGCGGCATCGGCCACCTGTTCAAGAAGAACAAGGTCGACGTCGTGATGGGCGAGGCCACCGTGACCGCCAAGGGCAAGGTGTCGGTCAAGACCGACAAGGGGGTCGAAGAACTGGCCGCCAAGAACATCATTCTGGCCACCGGCGCCCGCGCCCGCAACCTGCCGGGCCTTGAGGCCGATGGCGAGCGGGTCTGGTCCTACCGCCACGCGCTTGTCCCGCCGCATATGCCGAAAAAGCTTCTGGTCATCGGATCGGGTGCGATCGGCATCGAATTTGCCAGCTTTTACAACACGCTGGGTGCCGATACGACAGTGGTTGAGGTGATGGACCGCATCTTGCCCGTTGAGGACGCCGAGATCAGCGCCTTTGCCAAGAAGCAGTTCGTCAAGCAGGGCATGACGATCCTTGAAAAGGCAGTCGTCAAACAGCTGGACCGCGGCAAGGACAAGGTCGTGGCCCACATCGAGGCTGGCGGCAAGGTCGAGAAGACCGAGTTTGACACCGTCATTTCCGCCGTTGGCATCGTCGGCAACGTCGAGAACCTTGGTCTTGAGGCCCTTGGGGTCAAGATCGACCGGACTCACGTTGTCACGGATGAATATTGCCGCACTGGCGTTGAGGGGCTGTGGGCCATCGGCGATATCGCCGGTGCCCCCTGGCTTGCCCACAAGGCCAGCCACGAAGGCGTCATGGTCGCCGAGATGATCGCGGGCGGCCATCCCCATCCGGTCAAACCCGAAAGCATCGCAGGCTGCACCTATTGTCACCCCCAGGTCGCCAGCGTCGGCCTGACCGAAGCCAAGGCCAAGGAAAAGGGCTACGACATCAAGGTAGGCAAGTTCCCCTTCATCGGCAACGGCAAGGCCATCGCCCTGGGCGAGCCTGAGGGCCTGATCAAGACCATCTTCGACGCTAAGACCGGCGAGTTGCTGGGCGCCCACATGGTAGGCGCCGAAGTGACCGAGTTGATCCAGGGCTACGTCATCGGTCGCCAGCTTGAGACCACCGAAGAAGACCTGATGAACACCGTTTTCCCGCATCCGACGCTGTCCGAGATGATGCATGAGAGCGTGCTCGACGCCTACGGCCGCGCGATCCACTTCTAGTTGGCCTCAGTACTGGGCCTCGCAGGCCCCCAAAAGACCGGAGAGAAGGCGAGACATCGCCGCCTCTTCGGTCGCACCTTCCCGAAATAGGTAATCAGCCTGAAGGGCATAGGCCTCGGCCTCCAATGCGGCGGGGCAAGCTGCGTTGTGTTGTCGACCGGCCCGGTATTGGGCCGCGTGGACCAGTTCGTGCAGCAAAAAGCCGCGTCCTTCTGCCGTGGCAAGGTCAAGGTGCAGAGCCAGTTCGATAGCGCCGGTTTCAGGATAATAGGCCCCCGCCTGCGAACGTTGGGCCGCAGCCCCGCCAAGCGGCGCAAACCGAATGTCGGGGCAGGTGACCGCTTGGGGGTAGCCCGTCACCTTAGCCACCTCGGCATCAAGGCGCAAAGCCAGATCGCACAAGGCCGGCTTGGCAATTTCTCCTTCCGCCATGGTCCTGTTGGCAAGGCTTAGGACAAGGAACGCGGTGAAGGTTGTTGCGAGGGTTGCTGCAAGCATCGTCATATTTCTGAAGCATAATCGTTACAAAACTTTTGCAAACCTCAAATGCGGTGCAATTCGTCGCTTGGGATTGCTGTGTTTACCTTTTGTTCTTACTTTTTGATTGGAGACTCAGTTCAACTCGCCTATCTCTAAGCAATCCTGGGGGTAGGCTATGGCTGAACAGAAATTTATCGAGGTTCGCGGCGCACGCGAACACAACCTCAAGAACGTGGATGTCGATATTCCGCGCGATCAGCTTGTGGTGATCACGGGACTGTCCGGATCGGGCAAGTCCTCCTTGGCGTTTGACACCATCTATGCCGAAGGTCAGCGGCGCTATGTCGAAAGCCTGTCGGCCTATGCCCGCCAGTTCCTTGACATGATGGAAAAGCCCGATGTGGATCACATCAGCGGGCTGAGCCCGGCGATTTCTATCGAACAGAAAACGACGTCGAAAAACCCCCGATCAACCGTCGGCACGGTGACCGAGATTTATGACTACCTGCGCCTGTTGTTCGCCCGCGCCGGCACCCCTTACAGCCCCGCCACCGGCCTGCCGATCGAGGCGCAGCAAGTGCAGGACATGGTCGATCGGGTCATGGCCATGGACGAGGGGACGCGGGGCTACCTGCTGGCCCCCATCATCCGTGACCGCAAGGGCGAGTATCGCAAGGAATTCCTTGAGCTGCGCAAGCAGGGTTTTCAACGCGTCAAGGTGGATGGCCAGTTCTACGAGCTGGATGAACCGCCGACGCTGGACAAGAAGTTCCGCCACGACATCGATGTGGTTGTTGACCGGATCGTGGTCCGCGAGGGGCTGGAAACCCGGCTGGCCGACAGCTTTCGCACGGCACTTGATCTGGCCGACGGTATCGCGATCCTTGAGACCGCGCCGAGCGAGGGCGAACCGGAACGCTTGACCTTTTCCGAGAAATTCGCCTGTCCCGTCAGCGGGTTCACCATCCCCGAGATCGAGCCGCGCCTGTTCTCGTTCAACGCGCCCTTTGGGGCCTGCCCATCCTGCGACGGCCTTGGGGTAGAGCTGTTCTTTGATGAACGCCTTGTCGTGCCGGACGTGACCCTCAAGATCGCGGACGGGGCGCTGGCGCCGTGGCGCAAGGGCAAATCACCCTATTTCCTGCAAACCATAGAGGCGATTGCCAAGCATTACGGGTTCAACAAGAACGCTCGCTGGAAGGACCTTGATGAGAAGGTGCAGGAGGTGTTCCTGCGCGGCTCTGGCACCGAGGAAATCCAGTTTCGCTATGACGAAGGCGGCCGGGTCTATCAGGTCAAACGGGCCTTTGAAGGCGTCATCCCCAACATGGAACGCCGCTACCGCGAGACCGATAGCAACTGGATCCGCGAAGAGTTTGAGCAGTACCAGAACAACCGCTCTTGCGGGACGTGCAATGGCTACCGCCTGCGGGAAGAGGCGCTGGCCGTCAAGATCGGTGGCCTTCACGTGGGTCAGGTTGTCCGGATGTCGATCCGCGAGGCCTATGACTGGTGCCTGACCGTTCCCGAAAGCCTGTCCAACCAGAAAAACGAGATTGCCCGCGCCATCCTCAAGGAAATCCGTGAGCGTCTCGGCTTTCTGAACAATGTGGGCCTTGAGTATCTGACGCTCAGCCGCAATTCCGGCACCCTTTCGGGCGGCGAAAGCCAGCGGATCCGGCTGGCCAGCCAGATCGGGTCGGGCCTGACGGGCGTTCTTTATGTGCTTGATGAGCCGTCTATCGGTCTGCACCAACGCGACAACGACCGTCTTTTGACCACCCTCAAGAACCTGCGCGATCAGGGGAATACCGTGATCGTCGTCGAACACGACGAAGAGGCGATCCGCGAGGCCGACTATGTCTTTGACATCGGTCCTGGGGCAGGGGTCCACGGCGGGCGGATCGTGTCCAAGGGCACCCCGGCCGAGATCATGGCTGATGCCGCCTCGATCACCGGGCAATACCTTTCGGGCGGCCGTGAGATCAGCGTGCCCGCAACGCGCCGCAAGGGGAATGGCAAGAAGCTGTCCGTCATCAAGGCGACGGGCAACAACCTGCGCGATGTCTCGGTCGACTTTCCTCTGGGCAAGTTTGTCTGCGTGACCGGCGTGTCGGGCGGCGGCAAGTCGACCCTGACGATCGAGACGCTTTACAAGAACGCCGCGGTCAAGCTGAACGGCGCCCGCGAAACACCCGGCCCCTGCGAGACGATCAAGGGGTTCGAGCATCTCGACAAGGTCATCGACATTGACCAACGCCCCATCGGCCGGACCCCCCGGTCCAACCCGGCCACCTATACCGGGGCCTTTACCCCGATCCGCGACTGGTTCGCCGGCCTGCCCGAATCCAAGGCGCGTGGTTACAAGCCCGGGCGGTTCTCTTTCAACGTCAAGGGCGGGCGCTGCGAGGCCTGCCAGGGCGATGGCCTGATCAAGATCGAGATGCACTTTCTGCCCGACGTCTATGTCATGTGCGAGACCTGCAAAGGTGCGCGCTACAACCGCGAAACCCTGGAAGTTCGTTTTAAAGGCAAGAGCATAGCCGACGTTCTTGATATGACGGTCGAAGACGCGCAAGAGTTCTTCAAGGCCGTTCCCAGCATCCGCGAAAAGATGGATGCGCTGGTGCAGGTGGGTCTGGGCTATATCAAGGTCGGTCAGCCTGCCACCACCCTGTCGGGGGGCGAGGCGCAGCGTGTGAAGCTGTCGAAGGAGTTGGCGCGGAGGTCCACAGGCCGCACCCTCTACATTCTGGACGAGCCGACGACCGGCCTGCATTTCGAAGATGTGAAAAAGCTTCTCGAGGTGCTGCACCATCTGGTCGATCAGGGCAATTCGATGATCGTCATCGAACACAACCTTGATGTGGTCAAAACCGCCGACTGGATTGTCGATATCGGCCCAGAGGGCGGCGATGGCGGGGGCATGGTCGTGGCGACCGGCACCCCCGAAGAGGTGGCCGCCGTAACTTCAAGCCACACCGGGCATTATCTTGGCCCGATGCTCAAACCTCGCAAGGTTGCAGCGGAATAAATATAGAATACAATCCCTTGCGAGCCGTTTCGCAAGGGATGTGACCGCAATGCGTGACGTTCAGCCCCAATCGGGTACCGGTAGGTCTGCCTTGGTGATCCTGCCGGTCCTGCATCATCCTCATGCTGCGGCGGCAGGAGCCGCCCGCATCAGCTCTTGGATTTGGTGCTGATGCCAAGGATCCTGTAAAGCGGGCACATGCCCACGAGGCCGGTCACCAATGGCACAATGCCGATCAGCTTGGCATAGTGCCAAAAACCGCCGTCTTGATCCATGAAGAACCAGCCAAGCAGGGCAACGCCGACGACGACGCGGGCAATACGGTCAAATGCGCTTTCGTTTGTGGTGAACATGGTAATCTCCCAATTTGCATTAATTGGAAAACTAGCATGTTTGCGGAGCGCATAAACTGATCTGGGTCAATCGGGGCGACTGCGTCCCAAAAATCGCGGCAGCATCGCGCTGAAGTCCTGGCCGCGTCCGCCCTCATCCTCGACGAAGGTCCGATAAAGGCCGAGGGCTGCGGCCCCCATCGGCGTATCGGCGTCAGCGCCTGCCGCTGCCTGCTGGCTAAGTCGCAGATCCTTGAGCATCAGTTCCGCCGCAAAGCCGGGTTTGTAATCGTTATCGGCGGGTGATTTCGGGCCAACGCCGGGGGCCGGGCAATAGGCGTTGATTGACCAGGATGCCCCGGACGAGGTTGAGACCACGTCGAACATCTTTTGGCGGTCCAGCCCCAACTTGTCGGCTAGGGCAAAGGCCTCGCAGGTGGCGATCATGGTGACGCCCAGGATCATGTTGTTGCAGATCTTGGCCGCCTGCCCATTGCCCGATGGGCCACATAGAACGGCCTTCTGTCCCATGACTTCGAACAGGGGCAGGACCTTGGCAAAGGCAGCCTCGGTCCCGCCCGCCATGAAGGTCAGCGTCCCGGCCACAGCGCCGCCAATGCCGCCAGACACAGGCGCATCGATGGCGCCCAGTCCCAGCACTTCTGCAGCCTCGGCCACGACGCGGGCGCTTTCGACGTCGACGGTTGAACAATCCAGATGGATCGCGCCCGGCGACATGGCGGCGTGCAGCTCTGCCGCGACACTGCGCAGGATCGGACCATCGGGGAGCATGGTGATGACCACCTCTGCCCCTGTCGCCGCCTCTGCCGCGCTGCCGACTACGGCGACGCCCTTGGGCCGGGCGACAAGATCAAAGCCCGCCACGTCATGCCCGGCCTTGACCAGATTGACCGCCATCGGCCCGCCCATGTTGCCCAGCCCGATAAACCCGATCTTCATGTTCTGTCCTCCAAGGTGAACGCGTCCTTGCCCAGTGGCAGGGTCATACGCAGCACATCTGCCCCACGCAGGGCCTGCCAGTCCGCGTGCCGCCACTTCGGCTTGCGGTCCTTGTCGATGATGGCGGCCCGAATGCCTTCGAGGAAATCGCCATGCTGCATCGCCCGAAAGGTAAAGCGGAACTCTTGATCAAGCGCATTCTCAATCGTGGGGCGCTGGCGCACCCTGCGAATGATCTCAAGGCCCACGGCCATCGCCAGTGGCGCATTGCGCGACATGAGCCTGAGGGCATGTGCGATCGGTTCGGACGGGCTATCGGGGACGGCGCGATATATATCGCCCAGACGCTCACCGCCAAAGACCTTGTCGATCTCGGACTGCCAGCCCGCCAGGCGGCTGTCGGGGGCGGGCTGGGCGGCTGCGTCGATCAAGGTCCAGTCGCCTGTCAGGGTCAGGGCGGCAATCAGGTCGGGCCAGGCCTCCTCTGGGATGTAATAGTCGGCAAAACAACAGTGGATCGCGTCGCCCGCCGCCATCCGGTCCCCGGTCAGGCCCAGATACTCGCCCAGTCGCCCCGGCGCCTGCGCCAGGATCAGGGACCCGCCCACATCGGGCACCAGCCCGATGGTGCATTCGGGCATGGCGATGCGGGAGGTGTCGCCCACCACCCGGTGGCTGGCATGACAGCCTATCCCGACACCGCCGCCCATGGTGAAGCCCTGCAAAAAGCTGGCCACAGGTTTGGGAAAGGTGAACAGGCGGGCATTCATCCGGTATTCATCGCGCCAGAACCTGCGTCCATAGGCATAGTCGCCCGCGATGCCGGTCGCATACATCTCGGCGATATCGCCACCCGCGCAAAAGGCCTTTTCGCCAACCGCGTCGAGGATGACCATCGCCACATCAGGGTCATCGGCCCAACGGATCAGGGCAGCGTCGATGGCCAGACACATGTCATAGGTCATGGCATTCAAGGCCTGCGGCCGGTCAAGGGTGATGCGGCCCACCTTGCCCTCTTTGCGGATGATGCAATCGGTCATCGCCCCACCAATCCCCGCGCCACGATCAGTCGCATGATTTCATTCGTGCCTTCGAGGATCTGGTGCACCCGCAGATCCCGAACGATCTTTTCGATCCCGTAGTCCGCCAGATAGCCGTAACCACCGTGCAGTTGCAGGCATTGATCGGCAACACTGCTGCCTGTCTCTGTCACCAGCTTCTTCGCCATCGCACAGAAAACGGTGGCATCGGGGTGCCCTTCGTCAAGTTTCCACGCCGCTTGGCGCAGGAAGGTTCGGGCGGACTGCATCTCGATCTCCATATCGGCCAGGCGGAACTGAAGACCCTGGAACCGGTCGATGGGCTGACCAAAGGCCTGCCGCTCGGCCATGTAGGTCAGCGTCGTTTCAAGTGCCCATTGGGCGGCACCCAGCGAACAGGCCGCGATGTTGAGCCGGCCGCCATCAAGGCCCGCCATGGCATAGCGAAAGCCTTGACCCTCTTTGCCCAGCAGGGTCGCCGGGCAGGCGTCCATTTGCACTTGCCGGGTCGGTTGCGCGCGCCAGCCCATCTTGTCCTCAAGCCCGCCAAAGGACAGGCCTGGGGCATCGTTGTCGACAAGAAAGGCACTGATCCCGTCCGCGCCCTCACCGCCGGTGCGGGCCATGACGATATAGGCATCCGAATAGCCCCCGCCAGAGATGAAGGCCTTGGTCCCTGTCAGGGCAAAGCCGTCGCCCGACGGCGTGGCCCGGGTCCGCAGGGCGGCGGCGTCCGAGCCGCTGCCCGGTTCCGTCAGGCAGTATGAGACCGCCCGCTTCATACTGACGACGTCATTCAGATAGCGGCTGCGCAGGGCGGCAGAGCCGTAGTTGTCGATCATTCGGGCGCACATGTTGTGGATCGACAGGAACGCCGCGACCGAGGGGCAGGACCGGGACAGGGCCTCGAACACCAGCGTTGCGTCAACGCGGGACAGGCCCGACCCGCCTGCATCCTCGCTCACGTAAAGCCCGCCAAACCCCAGTTCGGCGAGTTTGGGCCACAGTGCCTTGGGGATCAGGCCATCGGCCTCCCACGCCCGGGCATGGGGCGCAATCTCGGCCTCGCCAAAGGCGCGGGCCATGTCAAAGATGGCCGATTGCTCGTCCGACAGCGCAAAATCCATGGGGCGTCCTCAGCGGGTATTCAGCCCCGCCTTGATCGCGGTTTGGCCCCTGATTGGCAAGGCCAGAGCGGCGTCAGAACGCGACCTGATCGCCGCCCTTGAGGTCAAGGATCTCGCGGGCCTCATCAGAGTTTGCTACAGACATCCCCATGCTTTCAATCAGTTGCCGGGCAAGGGTAACCTGATCGGCGTTCGATTTGGCGAGCTTTCCGGGACCCGCCCAGATCGAATCCTCTAGTCCCACGCGGACGTTGCCCCCCAGCGCGATCGACTGCGCTGCAACCCGCATCTGGCTGGCACCGGCCCCCAGAACCGACCAGCGGTAGTCGTCGCCAAACAGGCGGTCGGCGGTCCGGCGCATGTGCATGACGTCTTCGGGATGTGGACCGATGCCGCCCAACAGGCCGAAGACGGATTGGATGAACAGCGGACCCTTGACCAGCCCACGGTCATAAAAGTGTTTCAGGTTATAGAGATGCGAGATGTCGTAGCATTCAAACTCGAACCGTGTCCCGTTCTCGGCGCAGGTGCGAAGGATGTATTCGATATCCTTGAACGAGTTGCGGAAAACGAGGTCGCGAGAGTTCTCAAGATGCTCGCGCTCCCACTCAAATTGGAAATCTTTGTATTTATCAAGAAGGTGATAGAGGCCAAAGTTAAAGCTACCCATATTCAGCGAAGCCACTTCGGGCTTGAAGGTTGCGGCCGGTTTCACCCGCTCTTCCACCTTCATGAAGGGGCTGCCGCCGGTGGTGATGTTGAGGGCAGCATTGGTCTGCTGCTTGATCCGGCCAAGGAAGGGGGCAAAGGCCTCGGGCGTCTGGTCGGGGCGGCCGTCCTCAGGGTTGCGGGCGTGCAGGTGCAGGATGGCGGCCCCGGCCTCGGCGGCACGCAGGGCGTCGGCTGTGATCTCGTCGGGGGTGATCGGCAGATAGGGCGACATCGAGGGGGTATGGATCGCGCCCGTCACGGCGCAGGTGATGATGACCTTGCGGGATTTTGCCAATGTGTCCTCCAATACGTTCTGTAAAGCTGCGAGGATGCTGCCCGATGATCCAGCTTAGCGCCATGGTTTTGAGGCCACTGTTCCGCACAGCGCGACCCGAAGCGTGATCAAACGGAAAGAGGGGGCGACTTTCGTCACCCCCTCTTGGGTCATTATGCCATTTTGGCGCCTGGCTCAGTCCATCGGCTTAAAGTTGAAGGCCGCCCCTTCCTTCATGCCCGAAGGCCAGCGCGAGGTCACCGTTTTGGTCCGGGTGTAGAACTTGAACGCATCCGGGCCGTGCTGGTTGAGATCGCCAAAGACCGATTTCTTCCAGCCGCCAAAGGTGTGGTAGGCCAGCGGCACGGGGATCGGGACGTTGATGCCGATCATGCCGACATTGACGCGGGCGGCAAAGTCGCGGGCCGTGTCGCCGTCGCGGGTGAAGATGGCGGTGCCGTTGCCGTATTCGTGGTCCATGGCAAGGCCAAGGGCCTCTTCATAGGTCTTGGCGCGAACGGTGGACAGGACGGGGCCAAAGATCTCCTTGCGATAAATCTCCATGTCCTTGGTGACGTTGTCAAAAAGATGGGGCCCGACAAAGAAGCCGTCTTCATAGCCTTGCAGGTTGAAGTTGCGGCCATCGACGACCAGCTTGGCGCCTTCGGCCACACCGGATTCGACCATGCGAAGAATGTTGGCCTTGGCGGCGGCGGTGACGACCGGGCCGTAGTCCACGTCCTTGCCTGCAGTGTAGGGGCCGACCTTGAGCTTTTCGATCCGGGGGATCAGCCGCTCGATCAGCGCATCGGCGGTTTCGTCGCCCACAGGGACTGCGACCGAGATCGCCATGCAGCGTTCGCCTGCCGCACCATAACCGGCACCGATCAGGGCGTCGGCGGCCATGTCGAGGTCGGCGTCGGGCATGATGATCATGTGGTTCTTGGCACCGCCAAAGCACTGGACCCGCTTGCCGTTTGAGCAGCCGCGACCGTAGATGTATTCCGCGATCGGGGTCGATCCGACAAAGCCGATGGACTGGATCACGTCATGGTCGAGGATGGCGTCGACGGCCTCCTTGTCGCCGTTGACGACCTGCAGGATGCCCTTGGGCAGACCGGCCTCTTCCATCAGTTCGGCCAGCATGAGGGGGACGGATGGATCCCGCTCGGACGGTTTGAGGATGAAGGCGTTGCCGCAGACGATGGCGGGCGCGAACATCCACATCGGGATCATGGCGGGAAAGTTGAAGGGTGTGATGCCAGCAGTCACACCAAGGGCCTGCCGCATGGAGTACATGTCGATCCCCGGACCGGCACCGTCGGTGTATTCACCCTTCAGCATCTGGGGCGCGCCGATGCAGTATTCCACGACCTCAAGCCCGCGCTGCACGTCGCCAGCCGCATCGGGCAAGGTCTTGCCATGCTCGCGGCTTAGTGCTTCGGCTAGCTTGTCCATGTCGCGGTGCAGCAGGTCCACGAACTTCATCATCACCCGGGCCCGGCGCTGCGGGTTAACGGCGGCCCATTTGGGCTGGGCGGCGGCGGCGACCTCGACGGCATGTGCCATCTCGTCGGCGTTGGCCAGCGGCACGCGCGCCTGCACTTCGCCGGTGGCCGGGTTGAAGACATCGGCAAAACGGCCAGAGCGGCCTTTGACGTGTTCGCCGCCAATGTAATGGGTCAGTTCAATCATGGTGGTCCCTTTCCTCAGGCGTCTGGCCTGTTGTCTTGGGCGCAGTTTACGCTTGCCTTTGCTGCGGGAACAGAGAGAGTTCGTCAAAATCATTTTGCAGGAATGCAGGTACGATATGGTCGATTGGGATGACATACGGGTATTTCTGTCGGTGGCGAGGGCCGAAAGCCTGACCGGGGCGGGCCGCCTTTTGCGGATGGACCCCGCCACGGTGGGCCGTCGCGTCGCCCGGCTGGAAGAGCGGCTGGGCACCTCCCTTTTTGCCAAGTCGCCCCAGGGATACGCCCTTACTGACAGGGGCCTTGCCCTGCGTGACCACGCCGCCGCCGCCGAGGCCGCGTTGCGCGAGGGGCTGGCAGAGGGGGCGACGGGCGAGGGGCTTTCGGGCCAGATCAGGATCGGGGCGCCGGACGGCTGCGCCAACTTTCTGCTCCCCCAGGTCTGCGCGGCGATCCAGCGCGACAATCCCGGGCTTGAGGTGCAGGTGTTGGCGCTGCCCCGCGTCGTCAACCTGTCCAAGCGAGAGGCGGATATGGCGATCACGGTCAGCCCGCCCGATGCGGGTCGTCTGACGGTGCAGAAGATCACCGACTACCGGCTGCATCTTGCCATGCGGCGCGAGGTAAGTCCGATCAAGACGCTAGAGGACCTGAAGGGCAGACCTGTCGTCGGCTACATCCCCGACATGATCTTTGACAAGGAGCTGGATTACCTTGGCGCCCTTGGGGCGCAGGGCGTGCAGATGGCCTCCAACTCTGTCTCGGTCCAGTTGCAGATGCTGCGGCAGGGGGGCGTTGGGATCGTCCATGACTTTGCACTGCCCTTTGCTCCGGAACTGGTCCGGGTGCTGACCGACAGCGTTTCCCTGACCCGCGCCTTTCACCTTGTGCGCCACGCAGCGGACCGGCGGTCAGACCGGATCAACCGGTTTGCGACCGCCCTGATCGCCGGACTGCGGGCCGAGGTGACGCGGCTTGAGGAATTGGCAAGCTTGACAGGGGGGTAAGCGCTCGCCACGCTTCAACTCCAACGCGACTTTTGAGGAGGAGACTCGCGATGCTTGTCCAGCAGATCCTGAATTCCAAGGCCGATACCGGCGTGATGACAGTCCGACCCGACATGACTGTCAGCCAAGTCGTCGCTCTTTTGTCCGAGAAACGGATTGGGGCGGTGGTCGTCTCGGCCAATGGTGAGACGGCCGACGGCATCTTGTCAGAGCGCGACATCGTCCGCGAAATCGGCCGCAGGGGCGCTGTCTGCATGTCCGAATCTGCTGGCGACATGATGACCAAAAAGCTTGTCACCTGTAATGTCCGAGACGACGCCAACGAGGTGCTCGAGATGATGACCAACGGCCGCTTTCGCCATCTTCCCGTCGTCGAAGGGGACAAGATGGTTGGGCTGATTTCCATCGGAGATGTCGTCAAGGCGCGTCTTGCAGAGCTGTCGATGGAGAAGAAGGCCCTCGAAGGCATGATCATGGGCCACTAGCCAACTTCCTGCTCAAGACCTCTTGCAAAGGCGGGCGCAATATTGTTGCGTGCCCCCGAAATCAATGGCCGAAGCTGACTGGCCCAGAATGAGGACCGCCATGCGCACAGGTCTATATCCCGGCACCTTCGATCCCGTGACCTATGGTCATACAGATATCATCCGGCGGGCCTGCTCACTCGTAGACCGGCTCGTTATCGGTGTTGCGATCAATCGGGACAAGGGACCGTTGTTCACCCTTGAAGAACGGGTGGCGATGCTCGAATCAGAGTGCCGCCCGATTGGCGAAGCGATGGGCACCCGGATAGAGGTCCATGCCTTTGAGAACCTGTTGATCGACTGTGCCCGCGATGTGGGCGCGGGCGTCATCATCCGCGGATTGCGTGCGGTTGCGGACTTTGAGTATGAATTTCAGATGGTTGGCATGAACCGGTCGCTTGATAACTCGATCGAGACCGTGTTCCTGATGGCCGATGCCAAGAACCAGGCCATCGCGTCAAAGCTGGTCAAGGAAATCTGCCGCCTTGGAGGGGACGTGTCCAAATTTGTCCCGCCTGCGGTAAACCTTGCCCTAAAAGCAAGATTGCGCCCGGATACATAAAAGCCGCCCCCGGTGTAGGGGCGGCTGGGGTCGTCTTGCCGTTTGAAGTCTGGATTAACCGTAGATCGCCTTGCGTGCGATTTTGTCCGCGTCACCGGGATAGATGTCGAGGTCAAGTGCGACGTCGACTGGTAGGGATGCCAGTTCATTCCGGGTGCGAACATAGGCGGCGCGTTTTTGAACGGCGGCGCGGACAGCGGAAAACAAAGTCATGGGTATGTCCTTTCAAGGATTGGCCGTTTCGGTTGATCCTTAGATAGCGATGCTGCAGTGCAGCACCAGCCATGGTTTCGTCGGGTCCGGCATGCGAAAACTGCATGGCAAAAGGGCCGCCCCTTATGGGACGGCCCTTTCAAAACAGCATAAGCGGTCCAAAAATCAGATCAGCTTGCCCATGGCTACGGCAGTATCGCTCATCCGGTTGGAGAAGCCCCATTCGTTGTCGTACCAGGTCAGGATGCGGACCATGCGGCCCTCCATGACCTTGGTCTGGTCCATGTGGAAGATCGACGAATGCGGATCGTGGTTGAAGTCGACTGAGACCAGCGACTCTTCCGTATAGCCCAGAATGCCCTTCAGCTTGCCATCGGCGGCTGACTTGATCGCGGCGTTGATCTCTTCCACGGTGGTATCGCGGGCGGCCATGAACGTCAGGTCCACGACCGACACATTGGGCGTCGGCACGCGGATCGCCACGCCATCCAGCTTGCCCTTCAGCTCGGGCAGGACAAGGCCGACGGCCTTGGCAGCACCGGTCGAGGTCGGGATCATCGACAGGGCAGCGGCGCGGGCCCGGTAAAGGTCCTTGTGCATGGTGTCGAGCGTCGGCTGGTCGCCGGTGTAGGAGTGGATCGTGGTCATGAAGCCTTTTTCGATCCCGATCTCGTTGTTCAGGATCCAGGCGACGGGCGACAGGCAGTTGGTCGTGCAGGAGGCATTCGACACGATCAGATCGTCGGCGGTCAGGGTGTCATGGTTGACGCCAAAGACGATGGTCTTGTCCGCACCTGCCGAAGGGGCCGAGACCAAAACGCGGCTTGCGCCGTTTTCAAGGTGAACCTTGGCCTTGTCCTTGTCGGTAAAGATGCCGGTGCACTCCAGCACGATATCCACGTCTGCCCAGGGAAGTTCAGCAGGGTTGCGGATCGCTGTCACCTCGATCGGGCCACGACCGACGTCGATCGTCGTCTCGGTCGTGGTGACGGTCGCGGGAAACCGTCCATGCACGCTGTCATAGCGCAACAGGTGGGCGTTGGTCTCGACCGGGCCAAGATCGTTGATAGCCACGACCTCAATGTCGGTGCGGCCGGATTCGATGATGGCGCGCAGAACGTTGCGCCCGATCCGGCCAAAGCCGTTGATTGCCACTTTGACTGCCATGAAGGGGTCCTCCGGTTGGGAAGCAGGGTGCGACGGCAGGGGCCCGTCGCGTCTGGCGCATACATTGCGATTTCGGCGGAAAGGTCAACCGCGATCAGGAAAATAAGGGAGGTTATGTCTGGGATTTCTAACGCCAGAACGCCACCCAATCAATCAGTGCCATGAATTTCCGGGCCATCAGAAGTCCCGCCCCCATGTGAAGGGCAAAGTGGTCCAGCACGAAGAATCCGATGATGAAAAGGCCAAGGGCAAGGGCGATGCGGTTCGTCATAACCTTCTTCTAGCGGGTAGCCGTGATGGGATCAAAGGAAAGCCTAGGGTTGCCTATGTCTAGGCACCCGTTAGTTAAGGAACAGTGATGAACGGAGAGTTGGTCGATGAGTGGATTGCTTGCCCTTTTGGACGATGTGGCTGCCATAGCCAAGGTCGCTGCCGCGTCAATTGACGATGTGGCGACCCAGGCGGTCCAGGCCGGGGCAAAGACGGCCGGGGTGCTCATCGACGATGCGGCGGTGACGCCAAAGTATATCACAGGCTTTTCCGCTGACCGCGAATTGCCGATCATTGGCCGCATTGCCCTGGGCTCGATCCGCAACAAGCTGTTCTTCTTGCTCCCGGCCGCCTTGCTGCTGTCGTCTTTTGCGCCGTGGTTGGTGACGCCTTTGCTGATGTTGGGCGGGTGCTACCTGTGCTTTGAAGGCGCAGAGAAGTTGTTTCACTGGCTTTTCCCCCATGGCGACAGTCATGTCGCGGCGGACCTTGACGTCAAGGACCCCGTCAAGTTGGAGCAGGAGAGGGTTGCTGGGGCGATCAAGACCGACTTCATCCTGTCGGCCGAGATCATGACAATCGCCCTCGCGGCGATACCCGAAAGCAATCTTGCGATGGAGGCGGCGACCCTTGCCCTTGTTGGCGTCGGGATCACCGTGGCTGTTTACGGCAGCGTTGCCCTAATCGTGAAGGCGGACGATATCGGGCTTCGCATGGCCAGCCGTGGTCGGTTGGGGCTGACCCGCGCGGTTGGCCGGGGGCTTGTTCAGGGTATGCCGGGCTTCCTGCGGCTTTTGACCATTGTGGGCACGGCCGCGATGGTCTGGGTCGGCGGGTCAATCGTGCTCCACGGCCTCGATGTTTTGGGATGGCCGGTCCTTTATGATGCGATTCACAAAGTGGCCGTCGCCGCCGGTCATGCCGTGCCGCAGGTTGAGGGCATTGTCGAATGGCTAGTTACCGCATCGTTGGACGGCATTGCTGGCCTCGCCCTTGGGGCTGTCCTGATCCCGGTCGCCACCTGCGTGATACAGCCGGTTTTGGCGCGGTTCAGCGGCCAGAAAAGTCAGGCACATTGACGACCGCCAGACCGCTCAGCCCTGCCTAGCGGGCTTGCAACTGGGCTACAGTGTAGCGATTGCGGATGCCAAGATCGTCGGCAAAGTCGTAGTTCGGATCGACCGCAACGCAGCCTTGCCCACATATCAGCAGGGCAGCCTGCACATCATATTCGACCCGCCAGACCCTGCCGCCGGGCGTGCTGACGTAGCCATCTATGCCAAAATGGAAATCACCCATCAGGTCCTCGGGTGATGGAACCTCGTTGTCATAGCCGTCATCAAATGCGCCGTGGGTGTGGTACGAGGCGAACACATCCGCCCCGGGGGCTGCCTGCGAGCAAGAGGCCAGATCGCCCGGAACCGGCGGGGTTGCGGCGATTTCGCCTGACGGGGTCAGGACGAAGTAACCGCAAAGCTCTCGGTGCTCGGCAAAGGATCGGCGTTGGATCGAGTTGAGATAGGAGATGGCAAAGGCATCGGCCTGATCTGCCGGTGGGGCAAAACTGGCCGGACCACCAGACCGTTGGCCAGAGACTGAGCCTTGGCTGACGGATGTGTACGGCGATGCGCCGGTGTAGGGGATCGGACCGGATAACCCGACGCCAAGCGCGCCGGTGCTGACCGACCCGGTTTGGCTGACGCCGCCGCCTGCCGGAACGAAACGGGCATCCTGCGGCGCCGGTGGGGCGCTACAGGCGCTGACGGCCAGTACTGTCGCAAGGACAGGTGCCAACGAGCGGCAAACACGGAACAAGGGCAGCGGCGTGTGGGCCGCTGCCCCTTCTGTCACCCGTCGCTTCATCCAAGCAGGGACTTGACCTTGTCGGCCGTGGCCGCTGCCGTGATCCCCATCTGCTCAAACAGCTCTTCTGCCGGGGCAGAGGCGCCGAAATCGTGCATGCCGATAAAGCCGGACTTTTCGCGCTTGCCGCCTTCGCCAAACAACCAGCGGTCCCAGCCAAAGCGGATACCCGCCTCGACCGCCACGCGGACGGGGCCGGGGGGCAGGACGCGGCGGCGGTAGGTCTGCGGCTGATCCTCGAACAGTTCCCAGCAGGGCATGGACACGACACGCGTGCCGATGCCTTCCGCCTGCAAAAGCGCGCGGGCGGCGAGGGCCACTTCGACCTCAGAGCCTGTGGCCATCAGGATCGCCTGACGCTTGCCCTCCGCCTCGGCCAGAACATAGGCGCCCTGGGCGGTCAGGTTCTTGGACTTGTGCTCGGTCCGCACGGTGGGCAGGTTTTGCCGGGACAGGGCGAGGACCGACGGGGTTGTGGTGCTGGTCAGGGCCAATTCCCAGGCTTCTGCCGTCTCAACGGTATCGGCAGGACGGAAGACGTGGGTGTTGGGCGTCGCCCGCAGCATGGCCAGATGCTCGACCGGTTGGTGGGTCGGGCCATCTTCGCCCAGACCGATGGAGTCGTGGGTCATGACATAGACGACGGGGGCTTTCATGAGGGCCGACAAGCGCATGGCACCGCGGGCATAATCGGTAAAGCACATGAAGGTGCCGCCATAGGGCCGGATACCGCCATGCAGAGCCATGCCGTTCATCGCCGCGGCCATGCCATGTTCGCGCACGCCAAAGTGGATGTAGCGGCCCTTGCGGTTGTCCGGAGTGAAGACGCCCAGATCAGAGGTTTTGGTGTTGTTCGACCCGGTCAGATCGGCCGAGCCGCCAAGAGTCTCGGGCATGATCGGGTTGATCACCTCAAGCACCATCTCGCTCGACTTGCGGGTTGCGACGCTTGGCTGCGATTCGCTGACCTGTTTTTTCAACGCGCGGATACGGGCCGAGAGGGCCTTGGGCGCTTCCATCGCGAAGGCGCGGTTAAAGCGGTCCTGACGGCCCTGGGGCAGGGCGGCAAAGCGGGCCTCCCACTCAGCACGGGCCTTGGCACCGGGCGCGCCCATCGCCTCCCATTGGGATTTGATTTCGGCAGGAATTTCGAACGGTCCATAGGGCCAGCCATAGGATTCTTTGGCAGCGGCAAGCTGGGCGGCGTCGGTCAGTGCGCCGTGACCCTTGGATGTGTCCTGGGCGGCGTGGCCGAGGGCGATGTGGGTCTTGCATGCAATCATCGACGGGCGAGGATCGGCCTTGGCAGCAGTGATGGCGGCGTCGATGGCCACGGGATCATGCCCGTCGATCGACTGGACATGCCAGCCAGAAGCGGCAAAGCGAGCGGGCTGATCGGTGATGTCGGCAATCGACACCTTGCCGTCGATGGTGATGCCGTTGTCGTCAAAGAAGACAACCAGTTGGCTTAGTTGCTGCATCCCGGCAAGGGCGATGGCCTCTTGGCTGATGCCCTCCATCAGGCAGCCGTCGCCGGCGATGACATAGGTATAGTGGTTGATGATAGTCTTGCCGTATTGGGCCCGCAGTGCCTCTTCGGCGATAGCAAAACCGACGGCATTGGCGATGCCCTGACCCAGTGGGCCTGTCGTCGTCTCGATCCCAGTGGCATGTCCATACTCGGGGTGGCCAGCGGTCTTGGCACCCCACTGGCGGAAATCCTTGAGCTGCTGAAGCGTCATATCCTCGTACCCGGTCAGGTGGAGGAGCGAGTACAACAACATGGAGCCGTGGCCCGCCGACAGGATGAACCGGTCGCGGTCGGGCCAGTTGGGGGCCTTGGGGTCAAAGCGAAGATGGTTCTGGAAAAGAACAGTCGCCACATCGGCCATGCCCATTGGCATGCCGGAATGCCCGGAATTGGCTGCAGCCACGGCATCAAGGGTCAAGGTGCGGATGGCGGCGGCGCGCATCCAGTGGTCGGGGTGCGCAGCGCGCAGGGCGGCGATATCCAAGGGGTCTATCCTGTCTGTGTAACCGAACTCTTCGCCTGAGGTCATATCAGGGTCCCCCTCAAGATCAAGCAACACTCGACACGCTTCAACGCCGCCAGATAAGTCCTTCATTTGCAAGGACTGTGGATATTTGCGGGGGCGGGCGGGATCGCATAGTCTTGTCATCACAGATTGCGATTCGGCCTTCAGTGACTGTCTGGGCCAGGCGATCACCGCGAACGACGGTGGCGGCACCAGGCAAGGTCGGAACGACTTATGCGGCGTAACAGGCGTCAGCGGGGCAGAGACTTCAGCCTCGATCGGGCTTTGGGGCAATAGGACAGGCGAATGAGCGACATCATTGAACTAGAAGCGCGGATCACAACGGCCCTGGGCCGCATCCGCCGTCAGGTCGAGGCGATGGGACCGACTCTGGCCGCAGCAGCCGAAGCCGCCGCAGTTGAAACGCCGGCCGAGGCTGACGCAGAGCGCGTACCCGCCCTGCAGTCCAAGCTCGAGGAAGAGCGGGTCGTCAACGCCCAGTTGGAAGAGCGGGTGCGCGCCCTTAAGGAACGCCAGGACACCCGACTGGCCCATTTGGAAACCCAGGTCGACCAATCGCGCGCCCGGATGATCGAGATGGACAAGGAATTGCAACGCCTGCAACAGATCAACGCCGAACTGCGCGCGGTGGCGAGCGAAATGCGCCTGGCCCTTGCAGAAGGGGTCGCCGAACCCGAGTTGGTGAACAAGGCCGCGATGGCCGAGATCGATGCCCTGAACGCAAGCCGGGCAGCGGATCGTGCCGAAGTCGCGGCGGTTCTGGCCGAACTGAAACCACTGGTCGAGGAGACCAACTGATGCCCCAGGTCGAGATCAAGGTTGGTGGACGCCCATTCGAAGTCGCCTGTCAGGATGGCGAAGAGCCGTTCCTGCTGGCGGCGGCCCAGATGCTGGACACCGAGGCAAGTACGCTCTCGACCCAGATAGGACGGATGCCTGAATCGCGTATGCTTTTGATGGCGGGGCTTTTGCTGGCAGATAAGACCGCCGCACTTGAAGATAGGCTGCGCGAGGCAGAAGGGCGGATTGCAGAGCTTGAAGCAAGGGGCACAGCTGCCCCAACGACCGTGCAGGTGCCCGTGATTCCGGCGACTGTCCTGGAATCGCTGGCCGAACTGGCGGCTCAGTCCGAATCGCTGGCCTTGGCGGCCGAAGACACCATGGGCGCGAACGCAACCTAGGGCTGAGGGGCGTTCAGGTCAGGACATTGTGTCCTAGCGGCGTTCGATTGTCTTGGCGATTGAATGCGAAAAATCGATAAACCGCTCCATGCGATCGGCGTTCGAGGTGCCGTGGCGCAATCGCACGCGCAGGCCGTCTTCTCCCAGGATGACGATGGGACATCCCTTTTCGCCGGCAACAACAGGCGTCCAGTTTGACAATAGCCGGGTCAGTTCGGGCAGATCGACCCGCTGACCAGGGTCGCCGCTGGCCAGAACCGTCAGGCCGGCGTCATTTTGCAACCGTTTCAGGCCGCCTAGATCCTGGGACAGGTCCGATCCGATCACCCGGCTCAGGATCGTCCGGCCATGATCGCCGTCCAACGCGTCAAGCATTTGCAGGGCCATCTCATCGGTACCGGCTGGCAGGGCAGGCCCGACCAGAAGCAGGCCGTCCGGCCATTTTGGTTCCTCGCTGCGAAATTCGGTCGTCTGGATGATGGTGTTGCTGCCAGTTCCGGCCGTGGCCAACCGACGCGCCTCGGCCTGCCAATGGGTCCCGCTGCGGGTGGTCATGCGCAGGATCGCAGGGCGGCCAAGGGTCTGTTTGGTAATCGTCAGGGACCAGCCGCGGCGGGCCGCGAGTTCCTGGAAGGCCTCACGCTTGGCCGTCTCGCGTTGCCGCAGCCAAGACAGGCCAAGCGCAGCAAGCCCCAAGGCTGCCAGGAGAAGTAAAGCTGCTGTCAGACCCACGCAAAACCCCATGCTCCGCGACCTGTACGGGTGCGAATGAACATACCGGTGCTTGGGGGAAGGACCTTGCAATCATTTTCAAGGCCGCCCCCACGGCCTTGAACTGGGTCTCGCTCATGCGGTTGCACGGCGGCTCCAATTTTCAATTTCTACGTTCCCTATACTCAAGCACGCAAAAGGTACTTTTGAAAAGCTTTGGGGGCCTGTCCGCCTAGGACGAGGCCAGGGGTGTTGCTTTCCGGTCAGAGCGAAAGGGGCGCTCCGGCCCAGGCTCAAGCTGCACGCGGGCGAGCTTGGGCTGAGCCACCGAGGTCAGGCGTTCGCTTCGCGGATCTTGTCGGCGGCGACTTTGTCAAAGACCACGCCTTTGGATTCGAGCAGGGTGTCCAGCTCGCCCGACAGTGTCATCTCGGTGATGATGTCGCAGCCGCCGACAAATTCGCCTTTAACGTAAAGTTGGGGGATGGTGGGCCAGTCGGAATAGTCCTTGATGCCCTGACGGATCTCGGCGTCTTCGAGGACGTTCACATCGGCAAATTCAACACCCATGAAGTTCAGCACGCCTGCCACCCGGGACGAGAACCCGCATTGCGGCATTGACTTGGTTCCCTTCATGAACAGAACGACGTCGTTGGCGGTGACAGTGTCTTTGATACGGGTTTCAGCGGTCATGGCGGCTATCCTTTGAGGGCATCTGGCGTGGGCTGATCATCGCGGTGCGCAGGGTGCGTCGCGACGCAGGGATCAGCAAGGCGATAAAGTTGAGCGGCAGCATCAGAACGAAGAACAACAAGATGGGCATCACACTGGCACCTTTGTTGTCAAGGCCAGGGCATGCAGCTCGCCGTTTGACCCGTCCATCTTGCCCTTGAGGGCGGCATAGACCGCCCGCTGCTGTTGCACACGGTTCTGGCCACGAAAGCTCTCGTCGATCACTTCGGCGGCAAAATGCGCACCGTCATCCCCCTGCACGCTGATGCGAGCCTGTGGAAAACTTGCGCGGATCAGGTCTTCGATCTCTTGGGCGGTGATGGCCATCTGGTGCTCCGTTTGTCGGATATAACGTAGGTTGACCGGGGAGGCGCTTCAAGCCGTTCGTTTGGGGTAGATGGCAAGTGCGGCCCCTCCGGGGGGAGTATTTCTGACAAAGCGAAGGGATCAGGCAACGGCAGCGGCAAATGCTGATCTGTAGAGCGCTTTGAGATCGGCCATTGGGGCGGACGCCGTTCCTAGGGTGACGGTGTTGCCGTCGAAAGTGCCAACCTGGGCGAGGGGGACGCCTGCGGCTTGCGCAGCCTCTTTCAGCGCCGCGGCCTTATCCGGGCTTGCGGCGATCAAGTAGCGGGCCTGATCCTCGCCGAACAGTTGGCCAATGTCCTCGGGGGTGAGGATGATGCCGGTTCCGGCGGCTTCGGCCATTTCGAAGCCCGCGAGGGCAAGGCCACCGTCTGCCAGATCGGTACAGGCGCGGATCAGCGCGTGATTGGCCCGGACGAAATCGCCATGACGTTTTTCTGCGGCAAGGTCGACCGGCGGGGCATCGCCGAGGGCAAGCCCCATTGCCTCTTGCAGAAGCGCCGATTGGCCGAGGTGTCCCTGGGTGTCGCCAAGCAAGAGGGCTATGTCGCCGCTTTGCGCGGGTCCGGTGATCATCAGGGCCGGATCGGCAATAAGTCCGACGCCGCCGATGGTAGGGGTCGGCAGGATCGCTGTGCCATCCGTTTCATTGTAGAGCGACACGTTGCCCGACACGATCGGCATGTCGAGTGCCAGGCAGGCCTCGCCGATCCCTTGGATGGCGCCCACCAGCTGCCCCATGATCCGGGGCTTTTCGGGGTTGCCGAAGTTGAGGTTGTCGGTCGCAGCCAGCGGCGTTGCCCCGAGGGCCGTGAGATTGCGATAGGCTTCTGCCACCGCCTGTTTGCCGCCTTCGACCGGATTGGCCTGCACGTAGCGGGGGGTAACATCAGAGGTAAAGGCAAGCGCCTTGGCTGTGCCATGCACCCGCACGACGCCGGCGCCCGCGCCGGGGGTGCGCAGCGTGTCGGCCATGACTTGCGTGTCGTATTGTTCGTAGACCCAGTGCTTGGCCGCGTAGTTCGGACTGGACAGCAGCGCCCGTAGCCCCTCGATCGCGTCGATGGCGGGGATATCACCCAGGGGGGCGGGCGTTGGCGTTGGCTCCCACGGGCGGTCGTATTCGGGGGCGGTGCCCGACAGGGCCTTGAGCGGCAGGTCTGCCTTGACCTCGCCGTTGTGGACCACGAGGAAGCGATCCTCGGCGATCGTTTCGCCGACGATGGCGAAATCGAGGTCCCATTTGTCGAAGACGGCCTTCGCTTCCGCCTCCTTTTCGGGGAGGAGCACCATGAGCATCCGCTCCTGGCTTTCGGACAACATCATCTCGTAGGCGGTCATCCGGTCTTCGCGCACGGGCACCTTTTCGAGGTCGAGGCGGATGCCCAGATCGCCCTTGTCGCCCATCTCGACTGCCGAACAGGTGAGGCCCGCGGCCCCCATGTCCTGGATCGAGATCACGGCCCCGGTGGTCATCAGCTCAAGACAGGCCTCCATCAGCCGCTTTTCGGTGAAGGGGTCGCCAACCTGGACCGTGGGCCGCTTGTCCTCGATCGTGTCGTCAAACTCGGCGGAGGCCATGGTGGCCCCGCCAACGCCGTCGCGCCCGGTCTTGGCCCCGAGGTAGACGACGGGCATGCCGACGCCGGAGGCGGCCGAATAAAAGATCTTGTCCGCATCCGCGAGCCCTGCGGCAAAGGCATTCACAAGGCAGTTGCCGTTGTAGGCTGGGTCAAACCGAACTTCGCCGCCCACGGTGGGTACGCCAAAGCAGTTGCCATAACCACCGACACCAGCCACCACGCCGGCGACAAGCGACCTTGTCTTGGGGTGGCTTGGCGCACCAAAGCTGAGCGCGTTCATGGCTGCGATGGGGCGGGCGCCCATGGTGAAGACATCGCGCAGGATCCCGCCCACGCCGGTGGCCGCACCTTGATAGGGTTCGATGTAGGAGGGGTGGTTGTGGCTTTCCATCTTGAAGACCACGGCCTGACCGTCGCCAATGTCGACGACGCCCGCGTTCTCGCCGGGGCCGCAGATCACCTGCGGGCCGGTGGTGGGTAGGGTCCGTAACCAGCGCTTGGAGGATTTGTAGGAACAATGCTCGTTCCACATGGCCGAAAAGATCCCCAGCTCTGTGAATGTCGGCTCGCGTCCGATCAGGTCGAGGATACGCTGGTATTCGTCGGGCTTCAGCCCGTGGGCGGCGATCAGGTCGGGGGTCAGGGCAGGCTCGGTCATGGGCATCTCCTTGGCAAGGCTGTCATAGGTGAGCCGGGGCCGAAGGAAAAGACGGATCGGGCCGTCGTCGTACAATATCGGGTGGGAAGTTGGCGCCGGTTCGCTGGTGCGCGGGTTCAAAACGACGGTGCCCACAGCGGGGAAGGGCCTAAGGGGGCGAGGCCAAAGCGCCGAACTGGCCAAAAAAAAGCCGGGCACGAGGCCCGGCAAGTCCAACAGGGAGGTTGAAGATGATGAGCGTTTCGGCATCATCTGCTTCATATGTCGAAATAGGCGGCAGTCTGTGAACGATCAAGGACAATGAGGGTGCGCCATGTTCAACCCCGCTATGCAATCAGTGCATGGCCGGGTCAGGCCTTGGTGGCGTCGCGGATCCGGCGGCGGTGAGCGATCACCTCTTCTTGCACAAAGTCGCGGAAGGCCATGATCCGCTTGGATTGCCGCAGCTCTTCTGGATAGGCGAGAAAGACGGGAACTTCGCCGGACTCGAACTCGGGCAGGACCCGCACCAGATCGGGGAAGTCTTCGGTGACATAGTCGGGCAGGACCCCGACCCCGAGGTTGTTCAGCACGGCCTGAAGGACGCCAAAATAGTTGTTCACCGTCAGAAGGCTGGGAATGTCATAGGTCAGCAAGTGCTGCACCATCGCAGCCCCGGCCGAGACCTGGGGCGATGACGGGCTCAGGCACAAGAGACGGTGCTGGCCAATATCCTCGATCTCTTTCAACTGGCCGCGTCCGGCGAGGTAGGCCTCGGAGGCGTAAAGCTGCATCCGGATCGACATCAGCCGCTTGCGGATCAGATCGGCCTGCGACGGTTCTTTCATGCGGATGGCGACGTCCGCCTCGCGCATGGGCAGGTCCAGCACCCGCTCTTCCAGCATCAGGTCGATCTTGAGTTCGGGGTATTTCTCATAAAGCTTGGGCAGGCGCGGGGCGAGCCAGAGGGTGCCAAAGCCGATTGTGGTCGTCACCTTCAGCTCTCCGAACACCTCTTCTTCGCTGTCGCGGATACGGGCGGCGGCAGCTTCGAGTCGCTTGTTCATCGACCGGGTGGCGTCAAACAGCAATTCGCCCTGTTCGGTGAGAATCAGCCCCCGCGCGTGCCGGTGAAACAGGGTGGTGTTCAGCGCCTCTTCCAACGCGCGGATCTGGCGGCTGACTGCGGATTGGCTCAGGTGCAAAGTATCACCTGCATGGGTCAAGCTGCCCGCATCCGCGACCGCATGAAAGATTCGCAGCTTGTCCCAATCCATCAAGGTAATTCCGTTGCTGGTGTTAACGCTCACATTTCGTAATTCTTACGCTGAATAGCACGATAAGCGCAAACACGTGAGTCCGGGATTCTTTACGATTTTCGACTATCTGGGTCAGTCATTTTGACCTAATATGATGCAAAGTTCAGCCATTCATGAGGGAGGAGCGTGATGAGCAGGCAAGATATATCGCTGCACGACCGTTTCGACCTGAGCAAGTCGTCGGTCCTACTGAACGGGACGCAGGCCCTTGTCCGTTTGATGCTGATGCAGCGGGCGCGGGATCTGGCCGCAGGGCTGAACACGGCCGGATATGTCACCGGCTATCGCGGATCGCCCCTTGGTGCGGTCGACCAGCAGATGCAGCGGGCGGCCGCCGATCTGGCGGCGGCGCATGTGACCTTTCAGCCCGGCCTGAACGAGGATCTTGCCGCAACCGCCCTTTGGGGCTCCCAGCAGGCCGAGTTGCGCGGCGAGGGCAAATACGATGGGGTCTTTGGCCTTTGGTATGGCAAGGGCCCCGGTGTTGACCGCTCTGGCGATGTGATGCGCCATGTGAACATGGCTGGCACTTCGCCCAATGGCGGGGTGATCATGGCCATGGGCGACGATCACACCGGCGAAAGCTCGACCACCCTGCATCAGTCCGACTTTGCGATGGTTGACGCCTATATGCCCATCGTGTCCCCCGCCGGGGTGCAGGAGATCCTGGACTACGGTCTCTATGCCTTTGCCCTGTCGCGCTATTCTGGCGCGTGGGTGGGCCTCAAGACCATGAAGGACACTGTCGAGGTGACGAGCGTGGTGGATGGTGATCCCGCCCGCATGTCCTTTGTGACGCCGGACATCCCTTTGCCAAAGGATGGGCTGCATATCCGGCTAGTGGACAACCCCATCGCCCAAGAGGCCCGCCTGATCGACCACAAACGCCCCGCTGCCGAAGCCTTTGCCCGCGCCAACCGAATCGACCACCGCGTCTGGGGCAGGCCGGGGGCGCGCATCGGGCTTGTGGCGGCGGGCAAGAACTGGCTCGACCTTGTCCATGCCCTCAGCCTTCTGGGGCTTGATGCGGCCGAGGCCGAGCGTTTGGGGATCACGACTTACAAGGTAGGGCAGGTCTGGCCGCTTGATACCGTCAGCTTTGCCGAATGGGCAGAGGGCCTCGACCTGATTGTCGTGGTCGAGGAAAAACGCAAACTGATCGAAGGCCAGATCAAGGAGGTGCTTTTTGCCAGTCGCAAAGGGCAGCGCGTCTATGGCTGGCACAAGGGCGATGCGCAGGTCGACGGAAAGCGCGAAGTGCTGTTTCCCATCACCTATGCCCTTGATCCGGTCTGGATTGCCGAAAAGATCGGCGGCATCCTGACTGAAGAAGGCTGCGCCACCGACACCGTGGTCCAAGGTCTGCAAACACTGGCCGAGGCGCGTCGTGCCGACAATGCGCCCGAGATTGCCAGCCGGCTTCCTTATTTCTGCGCGGGCTGTCCGCACAACACCTCGACCAAGGTGCCCGAGGGTAGTCGTGCCTATGCGGGCATCGGGTGTCACTATCTGGTGCAGTGGATGGACCGCGAAACCCTTGGCTTTACCCATATGGGGGGAGAGGGGGCGAACTGGGTGGGCGAGGCACCGTTTTCCACCCGCGACCATGTGTTCCAGAACATGGGGGACGGCACTTACAACCACTCTGGTGTTCAGGCGATCCGCTTTGCCCTGTCGGCCGGGACCAACGTCACCTTCAAGATCCTGTTCAACGATGCCGTCGCCATGACAGGCGGGCAGCGCAATGATGGCGACCTGCGCCCCGAACAGATTTGCCGCGAGCTTTTGGCGATGGGGGTCAAGACTGTGGCGCTTGTCTATGACGACCACGAAGACATCGACCTTGCCGCCTATCCCGCTGGCATCGCTCGGCATCCCCGCGAAGAGCTGCCGCAGGTGCAGGCCTCGATCCGCCACGTCAAGGGCGTGTCTGCCATCGTCTACGTCCAGACCTGCGCCGCGGAAAAGCGGCGGCGGCGCAAGCGGGGCAACTTCCCCGACCCCGACGCCCGGATCTTTATCAACACCGACATTTGCGAAGGCTGTGGGGACTGTGGGATGCAGTCCAATTGCGTGGCAATTGTTCCGGTGGAAACCGAACTTGGGCGCAAGCGCGCTATCGATCAGTCGTCATGCAACAAGGATTTTTCCTGTGTCAAAGGGTTCTGCCCCTCCTTTGTCACCGTTCAAGGCGGCACCCCGCGAAAGAAACAGGCCACCGATTTCACGCTGCCCGATATGCCAGAGCCTGCCTTGCCGCAGATCAAGGGGACATGGAACATCGTCATTACAGGCATCGGCGGGACAGGTGCCGTGACCGTTGGGGCCAATCTCGCGATGGCGGCCCATCTGGATGGGCTGGGGGCAGGCATGATGGAGATGGCGGGCCTTGCCCAAAAGGGCGGGGCGGTGAACATCCATTGCCGTGTTGCCAAACGCCCCGAGGATATCAACGCCATCCGCATCGCCACCGGTGAGGCGGACGCGGTCGTCGGCTGCGACCTTGTCACGACAGCAGGGTCAAAGACCCTTGGCCTTATGTCGTCAGGCCGGACCGGCGGGGTGATCAACAGCCATAGCACCGTTACGGGCGCCTTTACCCGCGATACCGAGTTTCGGGTTCCCGCCGACCGCCTTCAGCTGGCGCTTGAGGCCAAACTGCAAGGCAGGGCGACTTTGTTTGATGCCAGCCGGCTGGCCGAGGCGGTGCTGGGCGATACGATCTTTGCCAATTCGGTCGTTCTTGGGGCTGCGTGGCAAAGGGGGCTGATCCCGCTGTCCCGCGCCGCGATCCTTCGGGCGATCGAGATGAACGGGGCGGCTGTCGCCCGCAATCACAAGGCCTTTGAACTGGGGCGCTGGGCGATGTTGCATCCGCAAGAGGCGGCCATGAGGATCGTGCCCGCCGCCGAGGCCGCGCCCAAGACACTGTCCGAAAAGATCGACTATCGCGCCGATCACCTGACCCGCTATCAAGGCAAGCGGCTGGCCCGGCGGTATCGCGCTTTCGTCGCCCGCTTTGCCGACCCGTCCCTGCAAGAGGCGGTGGCAGAAAGCTATCACAAGCTTTTGTCCTACAAGGATGAATACGAGGTTGCCCGGCTCTTGACCCAAACCCGCGCCAAAGCGGGCGAGGTGTTGGAGGGCGATCTGCGCCTGACCTACCACCTTGCTCCGCCGGTCCTGTCCCGCAACGGTGCTGACGGCAGGCCGGTCAAGCGGACGTTCGGAACCTGGATGGAACGGGCCGCACCCTGGCTGGCCCGGTTCAAGGTGCTGCGCGGCACGGCGCTCGACCCTTTTGGGTATTCCGAGGACCGGCGGATGGAACGGGCCCTGATCCGCCAATACGAGGATGACATGACCGCTTTGACCCAATCAGCGGTAAGCGACGCGGCGCTTGAGCTGGCGCGGCTACCCCTTACGATCCGGGGATTCGGCCCGGTCAAGGCCGCTAGCGCCAAGGCGGCAGACATGCGCCGGTCCGAGCTTCTACAGGCCATGGGGTCAGCACCGCTACAGCACGCAGCCGAGTAGGGTGTCATTGCAGGAGGTAAATCTGTTACCTAATTGTCATCCACCGCCGCTATCCACTCTTACCGTTTCTGCTAAACATTGAAGAACCAGGTGAGTGCACCCCTTGTTCAGGCAAACCAGATAACAGATGGCCAAGATGCATCAAAAACAGATCGCCCGTGAAATCAGCTACGCCAGCGGTGCTACGACACGCGGGGGACGTGCAGTCATCCGGGTGTTGGAGAATGCCACGGGGCGGCTAAAACTGATCCGTAAGGTGCGTGGATACGACGAAGAAGTGGCCGCCGGCCGCGACTTTTGGGAAGTCATTTGCGAACGCTACGGCCTCAGCCTTGAAGTTGTTGGCGGAAGTCTGGATAGCATCCCAAAGTCCGGCCCGCTGATCCTTGTCTCGAACCATCCCTACGGCATCCTTGACGGGCTGATGATGGGCCGCATCCTGTCAGAACGGCGTGGCGGCGATTTCAGGGTCATGGCGCATAAGATCTTTCGTAAATCAGCCGATCTTGAGAGTGTGATCCTGCCGATCAGTTTCGATGAGACCAAAGAGGCCGCCAAACAGAACATCGAGACCCGGAGCGAGGCGCTACGCTACCTGACCGCTGGCGGGGCAATCGGCATCTTTCCCGGCGGAACCGTGTCTACATCGGCACGGGCGTTTGACACCCCTTTGGATCCGTCCTGGCGTGGCTTTACCTCTAAAATGGTGGCGCGGTCGGATGCGGTTGTCGTGCCGATCTTTTTCGAAGGCTCCAACAGCCGGCTATTCCAACTCGCCAGCCACCTGCATAACACCCTGCGCCTGGGCATGCTGATCCGAGAGTTCAAAAGCCGGGTCGGAACCCGCGTGCGCGTCGTGGTGGGCGAGCCGATCCCAAAGGCCCAGCTTGCTGCGTTAAAGTCCGACTCTAAGGCGATGATGGATTTCCTCCGAAAGTCCACGTATGACCTGTCTCCGAACCCAATCGAAACCACGCGGTTGGGGCATGAATTTGAGGCCAGATACAGGCCGAAGGAGCAGGGACAATCAGATGGCGGTCGGAATCTTCGATAGCGGACTGGGCGGTCTGACGGTTTTGGATGCGGTCGTCCGGCGTTTGCCGGACCTTCCGGTCGTTTATTACGGGGACAATGCCAATACCCCCTACGGCGTGCGAACAGCCGACGACATCTTTGAATTGACCATTGCCGGGACAGAGCGGCTGTTCGATGCAGGCTGTGATCTTGTGATTCTGGCTTGCAACACCGCTTCGGCTGCTGCCCTGCGCCGCATGCAGGAAAGCTGGGTTCCCCGGCACAAGCGCGTCTTGGGCGTCTTTGTTCCCCTGATCGAGGCGTTGACAGAACGGCAGTGGGGCGACAATTCTCCGCCGCGCGAAGTGGCCGTCAAACATGTGGCCCTCTTTGCCACGCCCGCCACGGTCCGCAGCCGCGCCTTTCAGCGCGAACTGGCGTTCCGCGCTGTCGGTGTCGATGTCGAGGCGCAGGCCTGTGGTGGTGTCGTGGACGCCATCGAAGAGGGTGATATGATCTTGGCTGAGGCGCTGGTCCGGTCCCATGTCGACGCGCTAAAGCGCAAGATGCCCGAACCTGATGCCGCCATTCTGGGATGCACCCATTATCCTTTGGTCCAGGATGTGTTCCAAGAGGCCTTGGGCCCGGACGTAAAGGTCTTTAGCCAGGCAAACCTTGTTGCCGAGAGCCTTGCTGACTATCTCGAAAGACGTCCCGAGATGATAGGGTCGGGTACGGAAAGCCTGTTCCTGACCTCGGGCAAGCCCGCCGCGGTCTCTGACCGGGCCACGCAATTCTTGCGTCGCAAGATTGCGTTCCAGGCCGCATAAGGAAGGTGTAATGCCGGATCAGTCGAAGTCGCTGTTGAACGCTTTGAGCGCCTCGATCAGATGGACCAGCGCGGCGTCGGTGTGCCCAATGACCAGCATTTGCTGCGCCTCCTTGACGCGGCTGCGCAACTCAAGGCTTTTGGGGCCGGGTGATCCTTTTGGCAGGAGGTCCTGAGATGCCGCGAGCGGGAAATTGTTGTTCTCTGCCTGCAATATCTCACCTATTCGGACCAAATGGGTGCCGAACCATGCTGCAATATCATGGTGATTGTCGCCCCGTTCGGCCATGCCGAGAATGACACCGATCTCTTTGTGCAATGCGTCCATGCAAATCCTCGCACACTAAATACGCGATCAAAATATCACAAAACACGCATAAGTTGAAGAGTATTTTTGCGTGTTCCAAAATCAGGACATCCCAGTTGCTTTGGGAAAACAATGAAAAGGCCAAAGAAACAAAATGGCAAACAAAGTTGCAATTCTCGGCGCGTCCGGATACACCGGTGCAGAGCTGGTGCGGATCATCGCCACCCATCCCGACATGCGGATCGTCGCCCTTTCCGCAGACCGTAAGGCCGGTATGGCCATGGCGGATGTCTATCCTCAGCTCCGCCACATGGACCTGCCCCGGTTGTGCACGATTGATCAGATTGACTTTGACGATGTTGATCTGGTCTTTGCCGCCCTGCCACATGGACTAAGCCAGGCGCTGGTCCGCGACTTGCCCCGGTCGGTCAAAGTGGTCGATCTTGGGGCGGACTTCCGACTGCGCGATCCTGCGGAATACGAGAAATGGTACGGCGCCGCCCATATCGCGCCAGAGCTTCAAAAAGAGGCTGTCTATGGCCTGACCGAATTTTACCGCGACGATATTCGTGGTGCGCGCCTTGTCGCGGGCACGGGCTGCAACGCTGCGACCGTGCAATTCGCGCTTCGGCCCCTTATTTCGGCCGGGCTGATCGACCTTGATACCATCATCTGCGACCTCAAGAACGGATTGTCAGGCGCAGGTCGGACCCTCAAGGAGAACATGTTGTTTACCGAACGGGCGACCGACGTCCTGGGCTATGCCCAAGGGGGCAAGCATCGTCACCTGGGCGAGTTTGATCAGGAGTTTTCGGCCCTGGCCGGGCGGCCCGTTCAGATCATGTTCACCCCGCATCTGGTTCCGACGTCCCGGGGCATCCTCGCGTCATGTTATGTGCAGGGCGAGGCTGCCGCGATCCACGCGGCGCTGGATCGGCAATATGCTGCCGAACCTTTCATTGTAGTGCTACCTTTTGGCACCTTGCCCGGGACCAGCCATGTGACAGGATCGAATTTCTGTCATATTGGTGTTGTCGGAGATCGGGTGACGGGCCGGGCAATGGTCGTTTCGGCGCTCGACAATCTGAACAAGGGATCGTCTGGTCAGGCGGTGCAGAATGCGAATTTGATGTTGGGGCTGGACGAAACTGCGGGCCTGATGTTGGCCCCGATTTTTCCGTAGGAGAGCCAGATGAGCGGTTTGAAGAACCTGAAAAAGCGGCGGCGGGTCCAGATCATTGTGGTGGCCTTCGTGGCCCTTGCCCTGTCGACGGGGTTGATCGGTTATGCCATGCGGGACGGTATCAATTTCTTCCGCTCGCCCAGCCAGGTCGCAGAGGCGCCGCCCAGCCCGACCGAACTCTTCCGCATCGGCGGTCTGGTCGAAGAAGGCTCGCTTGTGCGCGGCCAGGGCGAAACCATCAGCTTTCGCGTGACCGATGGCGGGGCCTCGATCCCGATTGTCTACACAGGCATCCTGCCGGACCTGTTTGAAGAAGGCCAAGGCATGGTCGGGCAGGGCCGTTACATTGACGGCACATTTGAAGCCGTTGAAATCCTTGCCAAACATGATGAGACCTACATGCCCAGCGAGGTGATCGACGCGCTCAAGGAGCAGGGTGTCTACATTGACCCCGATGCACAGGACGCTGCTGTCGTCACCAATTAACGTTTTACGCTCAGGTTGGGGCCTCCGTCATAGTGGAGGCTCTGGCCATGCAGACCGTCGAACAGATCGCGACCGAGATCGTTGCCCGAGAGGGCGGCTATGTGAACGACCCCGATGACCCAGGTGGCGCCACGAAATACGGGGTCACAATCGGGACCATGCGGCGACTCGGCCTTGACCTGACAAACGACGGTATGGTGACCACGGCTGATGTCAGGGCGCTGGACCGTGATCGGGCGACAACGATCTTTATCGAACATTACTGGCGCAGGCCCCGCATCTGCGATCTTCCCGCGTTGCTGCATCCGACTGTGTTCGACATGTACGTCAACGCCGGAAGCAACGCGGTGCGGCTCCTGCAACGTCTTATCCGCGATATGCGAATCGAAGTCACGGTTGATGGCATCATCGGCCCCCGGACGATCGCTGTGGCCAGCCTCGCGGCGGCCTCGGCACCGGATCATATCGTCGATGCCTACGGGATCGCCCGCCGCAACTACTACTACGCTCTGGCTGACCGCCGACCGGCCAGCCGCAAATACGCCCGTAGCCGCGATGGGGGAAAGGGTGGGTGGATCCTGCGGGCCGAGGAATTCCTGTCGCCCGGCTACCACCTGACGGACGCGCAGCACCGGGAAAGGACATCGTCATGGGCCTGATGCAGGGGATCGCGAGGACGTTTTGGGCGTCCGACAGCGCAAGGCTAAGCAGCCTTGCCCGGCAGCTGCGCCAGGCGGCGGAGCGGGACGGTGTCATCCACTTGCCAAAGCCTGCGCGTCAGAGGGCGGCCTATGACCGCCTGATCGACGCGATCAACCGGTTGCCCCGCCCGGCGATGGCCATCGGGACCCTTGTCCTGCTGGCCACGGCGATGGTCGCGCCCGACTGGTTTGCAAACCGGATGGAGGCGCTGTCCCAGATGCCCGAGGCGCTTTGGTGGGTCATCGGCGCGGTCATAAGCCTGTTCTTTGGCGCGCGGTTTCAGTCCGTCGATCAGGCTTTTCAGCGCGAACTTGCCGCGAGCGTGTGGACGGATGCGGCGCCACTGGCCAATGCGTTGACCCCCGGCGCCGCCGCGACTGGGACCGACGCAGGCGCAACCCTGCTTGTCGAGGTTCCCGCAACCAACCTGGCGTTGGCGGCGCATCAGGCAGGCACCAAGACGTGACACCATGCCCCGCTACGCCGCATTGGCGGCGGCGCGGGGCTGGCCTATAACAATGGCATGATTACAGAGCTTGGACATTTTGCGCTGATTCTGGCCTTCGGGATTGGCATAATGCAGATGATCGTGCCGATGGTTGGCGCGCACAAGGGATGGCGGGGCTGGATGGCCTTTGCCGAACCGGCCGCAACCTCGCAATTCATCCTGGTGGGCATGTCCTTTGCCGCCCTAACCTGGGCCTTTGTCACCTCGGATTTTTCGCTGCGGCTTGTTTACCTGAACTCGCATAGTGCCAAGCCGATGATCTACAAAATCAGCGGCGTCTGGGGCAATCACGAAGGGTCGATGCTGCTCTGGATCCTGATCCTTGTCCTTTTTGGCGCTTGTGCCGCCTGGTTTGGGGGCAACCTGCCTGCCACGCTGCGGGCCCGGGTGCTGTCGGTGCAGGCCGCGATTTCCGTGGCGTTCTACGCGTTTATTCTTTTCACCTCGAACCCGTTTCTGAGGCTGGAAGTGCCGCCCTTTGACGGGCAGGATCTCAATCCGCTGTTGCAGGACCCCGGCCTCGCGTTCCATCCGCCGTTCCTCTACCTTGGGTATGTCGGGCTTTCGATGTCCTTCAGCTTTGCCATCGCGGCCCTGATCGAGGGGCGAGTCGATGCTGCTTGGGCCCGCTGGGTCCGGCCCTGGACGCTGGCCGCATGGCTGTTCCTGACTATCGGCATCGCGCTTGGGTCCTGGTGGGCCTATTACGAACTCGGCTGGGGCGGTTTCTGGTTCTGGGACCCGGTCGAGAACGCGTCTTTCATGCCCTGGCTGCTGGCGGCTGCGCTGTTGCATTCGGCCATTGTGGTGGAAAAACGTGAGGCGCTGAAAAGCTGGACGATCCTTCTGGCCATTCTGGCGTTTGGCTTCTCGCTGTTGGGCACCTTTATCGTGCGGTCTGGGGTCCTGACCTCGGTTCACGCCTTTGCCAATGATCCCGAACGGGGGGTCTATATCCTCATCATCTTGGGCATCTTCCTGGGCGGGGCGCTGGTTCTTTATGCCGCCCGCGCCGCCGAGATGGAGGCCAAGGGCGTCTTTAGCACCGTCAGCCGCGAAAGCGGTCTGGTCCTGAACAACGTGCTTTTGGCGGTGTCGGCCTTTGTGGTCTTTATCGGGACCATCTGGCCGCTCTTTGCCGAACTGATCCTGGGCCGGACCCTGTCGGTCGGGGCGCCCTTCTTTGACGCGGCCTTTACCCCCTTCTTCGTGGCGCTGGGTCTGGTCCTGCCGATTGGAAGCATGCTAGCCTGGAAAAGGGGCAGCCTGCGTCGGACAGCCTTGCCCCTTGGTGGCATCGCCATTCTTGCGGTGGCGGTCGGGGCGCTTGCCTTTGCCTTGCAGACCGGTCGGTCGGCCCTTGGACCGATCGGTGTCGCCCTAGGGGTCTGGGTTGTGGCCGGGGCCGCCTATGACCTGTGGTCGCGCACCGGGCGCGAGGGGCTTGCGGCCCGGTTTGGCCGTCTGACGCGCCTGCCGCGGGCCGACTGGGGCAAGGCCGTGGCACATGCCGGTCTTGGGATCACTATCCTTGGGGTGGCGGCGATTACTGCATGGCAGCAAGAGGACATTCGGGTCGCACAGATCGGTGACCGGTTCGCAGTCGGTCAGTATGAGATCGAGCTTCGGTCGGTTGATCAGGGACAAGGCCCCAACTACGTCACGACGATGGCCACCACGGCCGTCTGGAAAGGCGACCGCGAAATCGCCGTTTTGACCCCTGAAAAGCGGTTCTACCCCGTGGCAAGCATGCCCACGACCGAGGCCGCGATCCGCAACGGCATCCTGCGCGACTTCTACCTTGTGATCGGTGACCCGCAGGTCGGCGGTGGCTATGCAGTCCGGACCTATATCAAGCCCTTCGCCAATTGGATCTGGGGCGGGGCCATCTTGATGGCCCTTGGCGGGGCGATTTCCTTGACCGACCGGCGGTTGCGGGTTGCATCGGGCGCTGCCAAAAAGCCGACGACGATGGTACCGGCGGAATGAAGCGCCTTCTCCTCATTCTGTGCCTGATCCTCGCGGCGCCCGCATGGGCGGTCCAGCCGGACGAGGTTCTGGACGACCCGGTCCTCGAAAGCCGGGCCCGTGAGATCAGCGCAGGCCTGCGTTGCCCCGTCTGTCAAAGCGAAAGCATCGACGAATCGAACGCCACCCTGTCCCGGGACTTGCGCCTTTTGGTGCGGGAGCGTCTGGTCGCAGGCGACACTGATCAAGAGGCCATCGACTATATCGTGGCCCGCTACGGTGAATTTGTGTTGCTCAGGCCCGATGTGCGCGGGGCCAATCTTGTGCTTTGGCTCGCGGCCCCCGGTCTTTTGCTGATTGGTCTCGTTATCGGCTGGAGCACGATCCGCCGCCGCAGCGCCAAACCGCCATCGGACACGCTGGGCGCGGCAGAGAAAGCGCGGCTGGACGAGATTCTGCGGTCCTGACGCGCGGTTGCGCTTTTCCTTCGCGCTTTTCCCATTAGGTACGTTCCGACAGCAGTTCAGGACAGGACCAGACCCGATGGATTACAAGGCGATCACCCTAGAGATCACGAATGACATTGCGGTTCTGACGCTGAATCGGCCCGATGTGATGAACGCGCTCAACACCCAGATGCGGGCCGAGATCACGCACGCCGTGAAGGCCAGTGAGGCGGAGGCCCGGGTGATCGTCCTGACGGGGGCGGGCCGGGCCTTTTGTTCGGGCCAGGATCTGGGTGATGGAGGTTCCGCCGCCAATCTTGACCTTGAGCGGACGCTGCGTGACGAATACCTGCCGATGCTGCGGGCGATAACCGAGGCGCGCGTTCCGACCATTTCGGCGGTTAATGGCGCAGCTGCCGGGGCAGGGGCCAACCTTGCCCTGTCTGCCGATGTGGTCATCGCTTCGGATGCCGCCTACTTTGTGCAGGCCTTCACCCGGATTGGCCTGATCCCGGATGCGGGTGGCACCTACCTGTTGCCACGTCAGGTGGGCCTTGCCCGCGCCATGGGGGCATCCTTGTTCGGAGACAAGATCGGGGCCCGGCAGGCGGCGGACTGGGGCATGATCTACGAGGCCGTGGGCGCCGATGCCTTTGACAGCCACTGGCGCGACCGGGCGGCGCAGCTGGCCACCGGCCCGACCGAGGCCTACCGTCATATCAAGACGGCTTTGCACGCGACCTATGACAACACGATGGACGAACAATTGCTGCTTGAGGCGCAATTGCAGGGAAAATGCGGCCAGACCCGCGACTTTCGCGAAGGTGTCGTCGCTTTCCTCGAAAAGCGGCCCGCCCGTTACGAAGGGCGCTAGGCGGTCGGACGGGGCAGGGCGAGGTAGATACTGTCCACCCAGACCCCGTCTATGCAGAACGTGTTCCTGGCCCGGTGGGTTTCCTGAAATCCCAGCCGGTTCAGCAACGCCAGTGAAGCGGCATGGCGCGGGTCGACATCTGCCGTCAGTGAAGGCACGTCCGAGGTGGCGAATAGATGCGGGATGATCGCCTCCATCGCCTCGCGGGCGATGCCCTTGCCCCAGGCGTCGGGGTGCAGGATATATCCGATCTCGGGCAGCCGCCATGCCCCGGCCTTGCCGATGCAGCGGCCTTCATGTTCGATCACGAAGTCCCGGCCAAGGCATTCGGGGTCCAATTGCCGATCCAGCCATGCCCGCGTCGTGTCCATGTCCGGATGGGGCGGGGTGGACCAGTAGGTCATCATCTTGGGATTGCTCAGGATGTCGTAGAAGGCGTCAAGGTCCGAGGGCTGTGCCGGGCGCAGGACAAGCCGGTCGGTCCTTAGCGTCGTCGGGTAATCCGGCAGCATGGCCATGCGGTGTCCTTTGGTCCCCCACGCGCCTCATAGGGGTGGCGGACCTTGGTTGATTGGGCCGAACCAAGTGCCGAACCCCGTGCCAGACCCATTGCCCGGCCCAATCGTGGTACGTCACGCGGCGAAGACGTGCAACTCTGCCTCGTCGTCCATGTCGGGGTCTTCCTCGGACATCGCGACCAGAGGCATCCCAAGGTAGTCGACAAGGTATTCGTCGTCACAGGGCGCGCATTCATGACCCGGCACATAGCGCAGGTCGTCAACGGCGCCTGACCCGGTCAGGTTCACATCCATGATCGCCACGCCCGGCACGTTGATTGCCAAATCCTGCTCGCCGTTGTCACCGGTGGTGGGGATGTCGAGGGTCTCGATCAACTCGCCGTCCTCGTCGAACAGGTCGATGGTGCCACCCGCCTCTTCGATGTCCAGCAGGCGCAGGCTCACCACGTCGGAAGGATCGGTGAAGGAAAAGGTAATGGTCCCGCCGCGCATATTGTCATCCGCGTCTGATGCGTCGCCATCTTCGGATATGATAACGGCGTTGCCCTGATCGTCATAGCCAAGATCCCGGTCACCGCCCGTCGGATTTGCGGTGTCAAAGATCATTGCATCATTCGGGCTGTCGTCGCTGTCGCCGCTTCTTTGGGCCGAGACGGTCATCCCTTCGAATTGGCCATCCACCGTGTCACCAGAGGCGAGACCCTCGAAATCCTCGGTCACGATCTCGGTCGGGCAGGGAAGGGACGCGGCCTCGATCGTGGTGATCTCGAGATTGTCGATAAAGATCCGCTCATTGTTCGACGTAATGTCGGACACGATGCGGAACTGGGCCGTTTCCGAAACATCGTCCAAAACGCCGCCTTCGTAGGTCAGCGGGCCATTCCGGGGGCCGATTTGCTGACCGGTCTCGGACCCGATGAGTGCGGTTCCGGCGTCGTTGACTGTGAATTCGTCCAGAAGCACCCAGGATCCATTGTCGATCTGAACCTCGACCCGCAGGGTATCAAGGCCGTGCCCGCTGTTTTCGAACTGGTGCAAACCACGGGCCCGAGCATCAAAGCTAAGTGAGACGGGCTGGTCCGTCTCAACCGGCTCTAGCAGAACCGTGCCGTCATTGGCGCCGTTGGTGAACAGGGCGTCCTGCCGGATTTTCCAGGCGTCGTCCGTGGCGATCATGTCGCTTTGGGCCGGGTCCCGGATGTCGTCAAAGTCCTCGGTCAACTCAACAACGGTTCCGCCCGATGCCCCGCCCAATGCCCCGTCCGCCGGGGTCAGGGCAAGGCCGGCGCCGCTATCGGAATCAACGACAGCGACGATGTTGGTCAGGTCCAGATCGGCGATGGTAAGGGGCGTGCCATCGTCGGCGTAGATGGTAAAGCCGGTGGTTGTCACCTCGCCGGACGTGCTTCCTGCGGAAGTGCCGAACTGAACGCCCACATCATAACCTTCGGCCACGGTCGCGCCGTTGGCGAGGGTCGTGGCACTGTCCGGCGCGGCCTCGAACCCTGTAATCTCGCGGGTGTCGACCATTGGATAGACGGTCAGGCTGCCAAGGGCGCTGCTACCCGCGATGTTAAAGAACAGGCCGTCGATATCAGACCCGCGGTCGCTGGCGTCGAGAAGCAGGACAAGGCTTCCCTGGTCTTCGAAAATCGTCAGTTCAACAAAGGGCTCACAGCCCAGGAGGACTGTCGTACTGTTGTTTCCGGGCATAGGGAACTCCTCAACACTGCCACTCATTAACGAACGTCTTTGTTGATCTGGAAATTGGGCGGCGGCGCCAAGCCAAATCTTGATTTCTCCTTAGTTTGAGCCTGTTTGGGGCTAATTTTCGCCTCAATTGATGAACCGGATTAAACAGTGACTTCGTCAAACGAGCATTGTTTCCATGGCCAGCGCTCCGCCGCGCGCGGGCGAATCAAAAACGCCGGGGCTGTCGGGCCCCGGCGCTTGCAGTTTTGTCCCGATTGTCGGGACCTAGCGGTTCTCGATATCCACGTAGTCGCGGGCCGTATCGCCAAGATACAGCTGACGCGGGCGGCCGATCTTGAGCTGCGGATCGGCCAGCTGCTCTTTCCACTGGGAAATCCAGCCAACCGTGCGGGCCAGGGCGAAGATCGGGGTGAACATCGCTGTTGGGAAACCCATCGCATCCAGGATGATGCCAGAATAGAAGTCCACATTGGGATAAAGCTTCTTTTCCTTGAAGTAGGGGTCCTCAAGCGCGATCCGCTCAAGCTCTTTGGCGACTTGAAGGGTCGGGTTGTTGTGAATGCCCAGAAGCTCCAGCACCTCATCAGCGCTTTCCTTCATCACCTTGGCCCGAGGGTCAAAGTTCTTGTAGACCCGGTGGCCAAAACCCATGAGGCGGAACGGATCGTCCTTGTCCTTGGCGCGGGCAATGTATTCGGGAATGCGGTCGACTGTCCCAATCTCGCGCAGCATTTCAAGGGCGGCCTGGTTCGCGCCGCCGTGGGCAGGGCCCCAAAGGCAGGCGATGCCCGCGGCGATACAGGCAAAGGGGTTCGCCCCCGAAGACGAGGCCAGACGCACCGTAGAGGTCGAAGCGTTCTGTTCGTGGTCGGCGTGCAGGGTAAAGATCCGGTCCATCGCCCGGCTCAGGATCGGGTTGACCTGATATTCCTCGGCCGGAACCGAGAAGCACATGTTCAAAAAGTTCGACGCATAGTCGAGGTCGTTCTTGGGATACACGAAAGGCTGGCCGATGGAGTATTTGTAGGCCATCGCCGCAATCGTCGGCATCTTGGCGATAAGGCGGATCGAGGCGACCTCGCGCTGCCAGGCGTCGTTGATGTCGGTGGAATCGTGATAAAACGCACTCATCGCGCCGACCACGCCGACCATAGTGGCCATCGGGTGGGCATCACGGCGGAACCCGCGGAAGAAGTTGTGCATCTGTTCGTGGATCATGGTGTGATGGGTCACCAGACTTTCGAACTCTTCAAGCTTGGCGGCCGACGGCAGCTCACCGTAAAGCAGCAGGTAGCACACTTCGAGGTAATGAGAATTGGCGGCTAACTGGTCAATTGGGTAGCCCCGGTGCAGCAAGATACCTTCGTCGCCGTCGATAAAGGTGATGGTCGAGTCGCAGGCTGCGGTCGATGTGAAACCCGGATCATAGGTGAAAACGCCAGCCTGCGCGTAAAGCTTGCGGATATCGATGACGTCTGGGCCGCTGGTCGGGCTGTGGATCGGCAATTCGAAAGAAGTCCCGTCAATCGTCAGAGTGGCGGTCTTGGTCGTGTCAGCCATGTCGTCTCCCCTTCTGCGGACCACCGTCCGGGACCTGCCCGGAGGTGCTATTTGGTCGCCTCCTTCGCTAAGGGCAAAAGATTACGACTGTGTTTCAGTCTGCCATGTCCTGCAGCCGGGCGACGGTCTCGTCGGGGCCAAGGACAAGCATCATATCAAAGACACTGGGAGAGACGCTGCGCCCGGCAAGTGCTGCCCTAAGAGGGCCGGCCAGCTTGCCAAGACCAAGCCCCCACGCCTCTGCGGCGGCTGTCACGATCCCCTCCAGGGTGTTGCGCTCCCAGCTAGCATTTTGCAACTGCGGCGTCAATTCAGTCAGTATACCACGGGATACATCATTAAGTTGAGCGGCGGCCTTCTCGTCCGGAACGATCGGGCGCGATGTCAGGACAAAGTGTCCCTTTTCAAGGAGTTCCGGCAAGGTCTTCGCCCGTTCTTTCAGGCAGTACATGGCCCTTAGAAGCCCGTCATTCTGGGCATCGGTCAAGGCCGGCGCACCGATGGCGGCAAGATATGCCCGGATTTCATGCAGCAGTGCAGCATCGTCGGCAATGGCGATATGCTGGCCGCAAAGGTTCTCGAGTTTCTTGAGGTCAAAACGGGCGGGCGACTTGCCAATTCCCTCCAGATCAAACCAGCTGCGCGCCTGTTCGTCGGTAAAAAATTCGGCGTCCCCATGGCTCCAGCCAAGGCGGGTCAGGTAGTTGCGCATTCCGGCTGCCGGATAGCCCATCGCCTGGTATTCAGCGGCACCGGTGGCGCCGTGGCGCTTGGACAGTTTCTTGCCGTCCGGGCCAAAGATCAGCGGGATATGGGCCATGACCGGCACGTCCCAACCCATCGCGCTGTAGATCAGACCCTGCCGAAAGGCGTTTGTCAGGTGGTCATCGCCCCGGATGACATGGGTGACGCCCATTTCGTGGTCATCGACAACGACGGCCAGCATGTAGACAGGCGTCCCGTCCGACCGCAAAAGGACCATGTCGTCGAGCTGGTCATTGGACAAGGTCACGTCGCCCTGCACTGCGTCATGGATCGTTGTCGTGCCCTCGCGCGGGGCCTTGACCCGGATCACAAACGGCGCGTCCGGGTGCTTGTCTGCCGGCACGTCCCGCCAGGGAGAGCGGAACAGGGTCGACGTTCCGGCCGCGCGGGCGGACTCGCGAAAGGCTTCGATCTCGTCCTGGGTCGAGAAACATTTGTAGGCGGTGCCAGCCGCCAGCATCTGATGCGCCACCTCTGCGTGACGCTCTGCGCCTGCGGCCTGGCTGATCGGCTCACCATCCCAGTCCAGCCCGAGCCAGCCCAGACCGTCAAGGATCGCCTGCCGGTTTTCCGGGGTTGAGCGGGCGCGATCGGTATCCTCGATCCTCAACAAAAAGGTGCCGCCGTGTCGCCGCGCAAATAGCCAGTTGAACAGGGCCGTCCGGGCCCCGCCGATATGCAGCGCGCCGGTGGGCGAAGGGGCAAAGCGGGTGACGACGGGCCGGTCGGTGGACATGGCAAGGTTAACCTTTCGTTCACCCTGACGGGCATAAATCCTGAGGGCAGGAGATACTGTTTGCGGGGTCCAAGGACAAGTGTGGCTGGTGGCCCAAATCGCCAAGGTAAGCCTTGCACAGCGCGGACACCTATTTGGCTGGGTTCCCGTCTGCATCGGCACGGGCATCGGCCTCTACTTTGCCCTACGGGTCGAGCCTGTGGGCGCGGACTATCTTGTCCTTGGCGCCCTGGCTTTGGTGTTGCTGGCGCTTGTCCGGCCTGTCGGGGCTGTCTGGTCACCCGTCCTTCTGGCGCTCGTCCTGGTTATCGCGGGCTTTTGCCTGACCGGGCTGCGCGCGCAGATGGTGGCGGCCCCTGTTCTGGGCTTTCGCTACTATGGCCCGATCGAGGGGCGGATCGTTGCCATAGACCGGTCCGCCAAGGACGCGGTGCGGCTGACGCTGGACCATGTGGTGCTGGACCGGATGAGCCCGGCACGCACGCCGTCGCGTGTTCGGCTTTCGCTTTATGGTCAGCAGGACTGGGTCGACCCGAAACCGGGCCTTTGGGTGATGACCACCGGACATCTGTCGCCGCCCAATGGACCGGCGGAACCGGGGGACTTCGACTTTCGCCGCATGGCCTGGTTTGGCGGCTTGGGGGCGGTGGGCTACACCCGAAACCCAGTCCTGACACTGGCGCCCGTTGAGGCGGGGCGGGTTGACCTTGCGGTGGACCGGTTGCGTAGCCGGCTTAGCCTTGCGATCCGGTCGCGGATACCGGGCGACGCGGGGGGCTATGCGGCGGCGGTGATGACGGGGGACAGATTGGGTCTGTCCGGGCGGGCCAATGACGATATGCGGGCGGCCAACCTTTACCACCTTGTCTCCATCTCGGGGATGCATATGGGGATGCTGGCGGGTTTTGTCTTTGGGCTGGTCCGCATCGGTGCCGCGCTGATCCCCCCCTTGGCCCTACGGTTCGAAGCGAAAAAGATCGCAGCCCTGATGGCCCTGCCTGCCGCCGCCTTTTACCTTGCGCTGGCCGGGGGCGATGTCCCGACAGAGCGGGCCTTTGTCATGGTGGCGGTGATGCTGGTTGCCGTTCTTCTGGACCGGCGAGGGCTTAGCCTGCGGTCGGTCGCCATCGCGGCCCTTGTCGTCATGGGGCTACGACCGGAAAGCCTCATAAACCCCGGTTTCCAAATGTCATTTGCCGCGGCTGTCGCGCTGATCTTTGTGTTTCAGCGGGCACCGGTCTATCGGGGCGACCGTCCTTTGATGCGGTGGGTGATTGTGCCGGGGGCGCTTTTGTTGTTGTCGTCGCTTGTGGCCGGAACGGCCACAGCGCCCTATGCGGCGGCGCATTTCAACCGGGTGGCCCACTACGGGTTGGTGGCCAATTTGCTGGCCGTCCCTGCCATGGGCATGATGGTGATGCCGGGGGCGGTGATCCTGGCCATTCTGGGGCCATTGGGTCTGGAACAGCCGGCCCTTTGGATGATCGAAACCGGTTCGCGCTGGATCCTGTTCGTGGCCAGCGAGGTCGCGGCCACCCCCGGCGCGATGTCAGCGGTTGTGCGGCCCCCTGACGCCATGCTCCCACTTTTGACGCTGGGCCTTTTGACGCTGATCCTATGGCAGGGTCGGCTGCGCTGGATCGGGGCGCTGCCGGTTCTGGTGGCCGCCGCGCTCTGGGTCGGGGCATCGCGGCCGGATTTGCTGGTGGCAGACAGCGGCGGCCTGATCGGGGTCATGGCAGAACCCGGGCGGAGCCTTTCCAAACCACGGGGGGACGGATTTGCGGCTGGGATCTGGCTTGAGAACGATGGCGTGCTGACCACACAGGAAGAGGCGGCCACCCCGGGTGGCTTTGGGCAGCAGGATCGGGTCAGCCGGGCCGTGATCGGCGGGACGCATGTCCTGCAGGTGTCGGGCATCACAGCGCTGGCAAGGCTTGAAGGCTGCGACGGGGCCGATCTGCTTATTGCCAATGTTGAAGTTGAAGGCCCACGCCCTTGCGAGGTCTATGACATCCGTCGCCTGCGCGAGACCGGCGCCCTGGCCGGACGGCTTGTGGACGGTGTGCTTGAGATCAACACGGTCGCAGACCGGACAGGGATACGACCGTGGACCGGCTCTCGATATGGGGCATGGGCTTGGCAAGACGGAAGGGGCGGCCTGATGGCCGCCCTTTGGCGCAACGCTCAGTAAGTGCGGATCAG
>CALFSV010000412.1 GCA_937916485.1 uncultured Paracoccaceae bacterium
GCCCTTGCAACCAGCTAACGCTGGCTCAATTCGGGGTGATGATGATCTCGACCCGACGGTTCAGGGCCTTGCCTGCTGGCGTAAGGTTGGAGGCGATCGGTTGATCTTCGCCCCGACCCAAAGACCGGATGCGGACGGGTGAGACACCTGCGTTGATCAGAACCGAGGACACGGCCTGCGCACGGCGCTGGCTGAGATCAAGGTTGTATTGGGCCGAACCGTCCGAGTCGGTGTGACCAATGACATTCACCGTCGTGTCAGGATAGCGATTGATGCTCCCCGCGACGGTGATCAGGTCTTGCTGCAGCCCGCCCGTCAGACTGGCGCTGTCCACGGCAAAGAGAATGTCGTTGGGCAGATTGACGACGAGATTGGTGCCGTTGTTGACGATGCCAACGTCGGAGCCAAGCTGCTGACGCAGCTCTGCTTCCTGCCGGTCAAGGACGCTGCCTCCCAGAGCGCCGGCGCCACCGAGGACGGCCGCACCAATGGCGGCATTGCGGATACGATCTCGATTGTTGTCACCCGAAAGCGCACCAACCGCGGCACCCAGACCCGCCCCGACGAGGGCGCCGGTCCGGGTGTTGTTGGTCGCTTGACCGGGAAGAGGGGCCTCGCACGCCGTAAGGGCAAGGACAGAGGCCGTCGCGAGGGCAAGGGGAAGTTTGGTAAAGGACATTGGTGAAGCTTTCAGCTGTTGGATCACGGAACAATCCGTTTTTGATGGTTCATTATCACCTCCCTGACGCTGATATCCAATAACACACAATAGTGCCGGCTGGATTTCGCTGGCCTATACTTCGGCCCGCGCCGATTCCCAGGCAAGAAGGGCGCGTTTGACCGGCAGACCCCAGTGGTAGCCGCCCAACCCGCCCGACTTTCGTAAGGCCCGGTGGCAGGGGATCAGCCAGCTGACCGGGTTTCGCCCGACCGCCGTGCCGACTGCGCGAACGGCCTTCGGGTGGCCGATGACCGACGCAATTTCCGAATAGGTCGTCACCTGACCACTGGGGATGGTCAGCAAAGCCTCCCAGACCTTCAACTGGAAGGGCGCCCCGATGAGGTAGAGTGGGGCAGGCTCTGCCGCGCCGCCCGCTGCGCCGAACGCCCTGAGCACCCAGGCGCGCAGTCGATCTGGATCCTCTTTGAAATCGGCCTTGGGCCATCGAAGCCGAAGGTCGGCCATCGTCTCGTCCGCGCCGGTTTCAGCCGCAAATCCGAGGCCGCAGATGCCCCGGTCAGTTCCCATCACCAGGGCCGGACCAAAGGGACTGTCGAACCAGCCCCAGAAGATCGCCAGCCCTTCCCCTGCGCGGGCAAACTCGCCCGGGCTCATCGCTTCCCATTTCAGGAACAGGTCGTGCAATCGCCCCCCACCGGACAGTCCCACCGCATCGGCGGTCTCAAGCGTGGTAAAGCGCTGACGCAACAGGTCCCTTGCATGGCCCAGTGCCAGATATTGCTGGTAGCGTTTGGGAGAAACACCGACCCATTGCGAGAAGATCCGCTGAAAATGGGCAGGTGAGAGGTTCATGGCGCTGGCCAGTTCCTCAAGCGAAACCGGCCGGTCCGGCTCGGCATCGATCCTGTCGATGGCCCGTCGGATGAGCTGGTAGTGATATGGGTCATGCTTTGTCATACCCCTACTTTAGGCGCGGCATATTCCTGGGGCGACCCGGATTTTGCTGAACTGTCGGGCGCAGAGCCGATTCATGTTGAGACGTTTTTTGAGTATTTGGGACGAAGCGAAGGGCCGCTTCATGGATGCTAGTGCTTGCTCCCGGAGGGTTGCATGGGCATACCGTCCGTCATGAAAAAGCAGCTTTCCTATCCGGCGATGCGAGAGATCTTCAGTCGCTTTCAGCAGGCCGAGGCCGAGCCGAAAGGCGAACTGGAGCACGTTAACGCCTATACCCTTGTGGTGGCCGTGGCGCTGAGCGCCCAGGCCACCGATGCGGGGGTGAACAAGGCGACACGGGGCCTGTTCGCCGTGGCCGATACACCGCAAAAGATGCTGGCCCTTGGCGAAGAGGGCGTCATCGAGCACATCAAGACGATCGGCCTGTTTCGCAACAAGGCGAAGAACGTCATCAAGCTGAGCCAGATCCTGGTCGATGACTATGGTGGCGAGGTGCCCAATTCACGCGCTGCCCTGCAAAGCCTGCCGGGCGTTGGGCGCAAGACTGCCAATGTGGTGCTGAACATGTGGTGGCACTACCCGGCGCAGGCCGTCGACACCCATATCTTTCGGGTGGGGAACCGCAGCGGGATTGCCCCGGGTAAGGATGTCGATGCGGTCGAGCGTGCCATCGAAGACAATGTTCCTGTCGATTTTCAGCAACATGCCCATCATTGGCTGATCCTGCACGGGCGCTACATTTGCGTCGCCCGCAAGCCGAAGTGCGGTGCCTGCATCATCCGAGACCTATGTCAATTTGAGGATAAGACCGAATGAAGAGTTTCCAGATCGTTGGCGTCGGTAATGCGATGGTTGACGTGCTGTCCCGTGCCGAAGAAGCCTTTCTGACCGAGGCCGGGATTGAAAAAGGGGTCATGCAGTTGATCGACATGGACCGAGCTGTCGATCTTTATGGCCGGATCGGGCCGGCGAAAGAGATCTCGGGGGGCTCTGCCGCCAATACGATTGCAGGCATTGCCCACCTGGGCGGGCGGACCGCCTATGTCGGCAAGGTGAAGGACGACCAACTGGGGGCCATCTTTGCCCATGATCTGCGCGCGATTGGGGCAAGCTATGAGACAACGCTGGCGCCCAAGGATTCGGATGCGGAAACCGGTCGATGCATCGTGGTGGTGACGCCCGACGGTGAACGGTCGATGAGTACCTATCTTGGCTGGTCAGAGCATCTTGGCCCCGACGACATCGACCCGGACCTGATGGCGGATGCAGAGTGGATCTATCTGGAAGGCTACCGCTTTGATGGTCCTGCCAGTCACGCGGCCTTTGCCAAGGCGATCAATGCCTGCAAAGGCGCTGGCGGTCGGGTGTCCGTCACCCTGTCAGACCCCTTTTGTGTTGAGCGTCATCGCGACGCCTTTCGCGTGATGATCCGTGAGGATGTCGATCTGCTGTTCTGCAACCGTGCCGAGTTGATGTCGATGTACCAGACCGGTGACTTTGACAGCGCGCTTGCGGCCGCTGCGAACGATGTGGCTATCGTGGCCTGTACTGACAGCGAGAATGGCGCCCACATTCTGTCCGGTGGTCAGCGCTGGCATGCTCCGGCGATCCCGACCGACATCGTCGATGCGACGGGGGCGGGCGATCTGTTCGCGGGCGCATTTCTCTGGGGTCTGGCCGAGGGCCAGGATCTTGAAACCTGTGGCCGCATGGGATGTGTCGCGGCCTCGGAGGTGATCAGCCACATAGGGGCCCGCCCGGAGGCGGACCTCAGGGCCCTGTTCAAATCACATGGTCTTATTTGACGAGTTCGGGCAGGGTGGCCAGCCAAAGGGCGTCGATGCGGTCAATGGCATCGGAGTCAAAGCGGTCTGCCTCCTCCCAATACCGGCCTGAAGGCACCATGTAGCCCAGGTCTGCTTCTGCCTTGAGTGCTGCGTCCACGGCCGGGTCATAGGCGCGGTCGTGGGCCGCCATCGGCAGGTCGCTGGGCGTGGACCTGGGATAGGTCAACCGGCTTTCGTCCCGCGACAGGTTGATCATCGCGCAGCCCTGCCGCGCCGCGAGGGCGAGGATGCGCGCTGATTTGGCCTCGAGCGATCTGAGGGTGATGTCCTCGCGCAGCGGGTCTGCCGTCCCTTTGCCATAAAAATGGGTTTGAGTTGTTTTGGGGTAGACCATATCGCAGCCCAGGCAGGCGATGACCTTGGGTCGAAGGGCATGCAGCACCCAGTAGGCTGCTGTGTAGGCCATGGTGCCGCCGCCATAGACAAACCCGCCGTAGGCATTTTGCGCTGGGACGAAGTCCTCGGCGGTGATTGTGGACTGTCCCGATGTAAGGTTCGTGGGCCGCCGGTCTGCGGGGAAATCCTCGGGATAGACAAGATGGTCCCAGTCAGGGCGGACCTGCCACGCGTTGTTGATGGCAACGATCTTGTCGAAGGGCGCGCGCGGCCAATCACGACAGCGGACCACATTCGGCCCGCTGCCAAGGAGGAGGACAATCGACATTGGTTTTTCCGTTCCTCTGACCGTCGTTCGGAGGAGTTAGCGCATCGAATTCAATTTGCCAAAAGATTCAGTCGCTTTTCTGTTCTCCGCGCTCTTTTCCTATCACCAGTTCATGGTCGGAGCAGGTGGCATCGACTGTGCAGACTTTGACTTCGACCAAATCGATTGGCAGGCAAGGCGCGCGGATTGTATCTTCGTTTATGACAGGTTGGGATTTCGGGCCGTCTGAGGCCCGGACACCCAGATCATGCCATCGCGCCCGATCAGGGGCAGGTCCACAGATACCCGTTTGGAGAGCTTGTGGGCCGCGGTCGCGAAAAGGCGCAGGAATTTCGTCCCCACTCAGAGATGACCCCATGAAGTAGTGGGCCCTCTGCCAAGAAGTTCCGCATAGCCTGCGGTCGCGTCGATCTTTGTCGTCCGAATCCCTTGTTTCAGCCCAAGCTTCTTGCGCAGCGGCATAGCGGAGTACTCCGATGTCACTGGGACAGTTTCGCGTGGACCTCATCCAGATCGATCGGCCCCGTTGGCATCTTGTTCGCGGGGTTTTCAAAGTCGTATTTGAAGAGAACGAAGTCCCGTTTGTACATCTCGTAGACCAGATGCATGGACAGGTCGTCAAAGTAGTCCTCGACCGGGTGGGCCCGCTTGGGGCCGTGCCCTTCGCTTTCGTTGAAGCGGGGGATGTCTTTGAGAATGACCGGGTGCGGTACCTCGATGTGATCCAGGACGGTTTGCATCCCGTTGTTGAATTGTTCGGTCCAGAAGATCTGGTTGTATCGGCCGCCGTTGGCGATGAAAGTCGAGATATGCCCCGACATGGCCGACCAATGAATGTCGGGGTCCATCGGTTTGCGAAAGCGGATGGTGTCGCGGGCAAACAGGAGGAACCGGCGAAAGCTCTTGATCTGGTCAAAGGCGAAATCGTCTTCGGGGCTGCCGACTTCGATGCCGTATTTCTGGATAAGCAGTGGCACCAGGTTGCCCCGGTACCGGTTTCCGTTGCGCTGAATGCCACAGATCTTGTCAAAAAAGGACGACAGAATGCGGGTGTAGGGATTGCGGACGCAGGTGAAGGCGTAGGTTTGCTGGGCGGTCACCTTTTTAGTGATCTTGGCCTGGCTCGCTTCCATGGCCCACTTATGCAGGCCGTCCTGCGCATCGTGAATGTCCCCGTCAAAGAACTTGCCATGGTCCGAGTAATACATGATCTGCCCGATGGTCGAGCAAGCGCACTTGGGTACCACGCGGTACACCATGCTTTCGCTTTCGGTCATCCAAGTGCCTGGAAAACCCATAACTTGCCGCCTCCATATCACTCGCCTGCTTTGGCCTCTTGCCCTGTCAAGGACCATATGAGACCCTGACCCTCAAGCAAACCATGTTTATGCAGCGCCAGATGGCCCGATCAAGCGTAAACATATCACATATCATTGGACGGCTGGTTTCCCCGAGTGGCTAAGATCGCCTTCATCCTCCTGTGTCACAAGGACCCCGACGCAATCATCCTTCAGGCCCAGCAGCTGACAGCTGTCGGGGACTATATCTCGATCCATTATGATGCCCGGGCTCCGAAAGAGACCGATGATCGGATCCGGTCGGAATTGTCGGGCAATCCGAATGTGACCTTTGCCCGGAAACGCATCAAATGCGGCTGGGGAGAGTGGAGCCTTGTTCAGGCGACCCTTCACGCGGTCGAGGCGGCTTTGCAGGCTTTTCCCAGGGCGACCCATTTTTACATGGTGTCGGGCGACTGCATGGCGATCAAGTCTGCCACCTTTGCCCATCGGTTTCTGGATCAGGAGGATGTCGACTACATCGAAAGCGTCGACTTCATGGAAGGCGACTGGATCAAGACCGGCTTCAAGGAAGAACGCCTGATCTATCGCCATTTCTTTAACGAACGCACGCAGAAGCGGTTGTTCTATTGGAGTTTCTGGACACAGCGCCGTTTGGGTCTGACCCGGTCGGTCCCCGATGACCTTCAGGTCATGATTGGCAGCCAGTGGTGGTGCCTTCGCCGCCGCACGATCGAGGACATTCTTGACCTGCTGAAGCGGCGTACCGATATCACCCGCTTCTTTCGAACGACATGGATCCCGGACGAGACGTTCTTTCAGACCGTCGTTCGGCATCTGGTTCCCGATGCCGAGATCCGCAACAGGACGCTGACATTCCTGATGTTCACCGACTATGGGATGCCGGTGACCTTTTACAACGACCACTACGACCTACTGTTGGGGCAGGATTACCTGTTCGCCCGCAAGATAAGCCCCGAGGCGCTGGAACTCAAAAAACGGCTTGGTCGCCTGTATGCGTCGGGCCGCGATGACTTCAAGGTTTCCAACGAGGGGCGCAAGCTGTTCGGTTTTTTGACAGGGCGGGGCCGGATCGGACGACGCTTTGCCCCCCGGTTCTGGGAGACCGAAACAAGCCTGGGGCGCGAGAGGGAATTGCTGATCATCGCTTGCAAGAAATGGCATGTGGCCAAGCGCCTTGTCGGATCGATCAAGCATACGACGAACATTCCAGCCATCGATTACCTTTTTGACGAGGAAACGACAGAGCTGCCGGATCTTGGTGGCATCCAGACCACGATCAGCAAACGCACCCGTCACCGGCGCGCGCTTATGCGTATGCTGTTCGATTACTATGAGACAGATCGCCTGATCATCTGTCTTGATACGGCGTCGATCGACTTGATGCAGGATTTCTTTTCGGATCGGTCGGTCACCCGCCTACTTGAGATCGAGTGTGACTTTACGGACGAATACCTCGTTGGTCACGCTAACCGTGTCGGGCTGGCAGGTCCGATGACCTCTCGCGATACGCTTGATCAGTTGCTGCCGACCATTCGCTACGATGTCATCTACGAAAGCGACAAGATCCGGGATTCGAACTTTGCCAATCACTATCGCATCCGGCAGTCGGCCTCCGTTGAAGACAATATTCCATCGCTGGAGCAGTTCCTGGCCGTTGGGCCGGAAGTTGCCCGTCAACTGGCGGAAACGCCCTACCTATTTGCCGACTAGAAGCTATCACAACAGAGAGCCTGACATGGACTATGCCTACGATCCCCAGAACGTCTTTGCCCGTATTCTGCGGGGGGAGTTGCCGAACAAGACGGTGTATGAAAGCCCCCATTCGCTGGCCTTTCACGACATCGCCCCGCAGGCGCCCTCCCACGTCATGGTGATCCCCAAGGGGCCCTACATGAGCCTGGACCATTTCGCCCGTGACGCCAGCCCGGAAGAGCAGCTTGATTTCATGGCCGCCGTTGCAAAGGTCTGCGAGATCGTAGGGGTTGAGGATGGCTTTCGCGCAATTGCCAACGCCCGCGAAAATGGCAACCAGGAGGTGCCGCACTTCCACCTGCACATCCTCGCTGGGCGTCCGCTGGGGCGGCTGCTGCCCTAGGGCGGCTGATCAGGACGACGTCAGCTCGAGGAAGACATCTTCAAGATCGGCTTCTTCCGATGTGACGTCCTTGATCCCCACACCCGCGGCCCGGATCGCATCCAGCACCGCGTCGGCAGTGAACCGGCTGGTTTCGTAGCCAAAGGCAAGCGCCCCGCTGGGGCGCAAAACGCAGCTGATACCCTCGGGCATCTGGGGCAGGCTGACTGCCGTGGACGGGATGACGACCAATGTCTTGCCCTTGATCCGGCCCAGAAGGTTGGACGTGCTGTCCTGGATGACCACCTGACCGTGGTTGATGATGGCGATCTCGTCGCACATCTCCTGCGCCTCTTCGAGGTAGTGGGTGGTCAGGATGATGGTCATCCCCCGCTCTTCGTTCAGACGGCGGATGTTCTGCCACAGCATGTTGCGCAGTTCGATATCAACACCGGCTGTCGGTTCGTCCAGCACAAGGATCTGGGGCATGTGCACGAGGGCCTTGCCCAGCAAAAGACGCCTGCGCATCCCTCCGGACAAGGACCGGGCATAGGCGTCTGCCTTATCCTCCAGTCCGATCAAAGCCAGGATCTCGTCGGTCCGGCGCTGGGATTTCGGAACACCGTATAGCCCGGCCTGCACATCCAGCGACCCGCGCGGGGTAAAGAAGGGGTCAAGAACCAGCTCTTGCGGCATCACACCGATCGCGGCGCGGGACTGGCGCGGATTGATATCCTGATCGAACCCCCAGATCCTGACATGGCCGGATGACTTGACGACAAGACCTGCCAGAATGTTGATCATGGTCGATTTGCCTGCACCGTTGGGGCCAAGAAGGCCAAAGATCGACCCCCTTGGGATCGCCAGATCGACGCCGCGCAGGGCCTCTTTCGCGGGGCTTTTAGCCGTGGCGCGATAGGTCTTGGTCAGACCAGTGATCTCGATCGCTGTGTCGGGCATGTCGGGCCTTTCGTCGCGCATGTGCTCCTGGTCCCTTTCGCGACTTGCGGGGGCGGGCGGGTGCGCTAGTATGCCCCCTGATCTAGGCCGGGTCCCGCCGAAACGCAACCGGCCCCGCCTCTTCCAGATAGCGAGACCAGCCATGAACATCCCCGCCCCTGAAACCAAGATCGTGACTGAATGGCGCGTGGCCTGTGACGGTGGAGAGGGGGCGCTGGGCCACCCCCGCGTCTGGCTGTCGATCCCCCACGACAAGGGCTGGGTCGAGTGTGGCTATTGCGATGCCCGCTATGTCCATGAGGATTTCGCTGACAAGGTCTGACCGATTGGCGGAACTGGCTATTCCGCAGCCGCCCGCGCAGATATTGGACTGGGCCTGCTTATGGCGTGCACTATTGCCGGGCGCCGTGGCGTCTGGAGATTAATGCCGACCAACTTTAAATCTCCTTAAAGTTGTATGCCTTGGCTGGGCGAGAACCCCAGTGGTGCCGGTTCCGTTCAGAACGCTGGTCTGGGCACCTCACCACCGGCACCTCACTTCCCAAGAACGATCGTCCTGAAACGTCCGCCATTGCACGCGCCGACAAAGTGGTCATTGGCGGATGGCATCACGATTGAGACGGTTGCCCCGGTTACGGGTTTCCACGAGGGCGCATACCGTGTACCTGGAACTGAGAAATTTCGACCGAATGAGGCCTCATGTCTGTAATCGTCTTAGCCTTGGTCACGATAAACGAAGCGGAGCCTTACGCTTTGTCCAAGTACCTCGACGCGACCCTTCCGCTACTTGATGAAGTAGGGGCCAAGATCGTTCAACGATTTGACGTTAACGAAGTCGTGGTCGGCAGGCGGCCAGCCCAGTCCGTGATCATGGTAGAGTACCCAAGCAGGGAAGCCGTAGACAAAGTGTTCTCAAGTGCAACCTATAGGGGTATCGTGCCTGACCGCGACAGGGCCTTCCTTGACTACCATATTTCTGTGGTTGCCGGGGATGTTGAGGACATTGAAGCGACTTCTCGCGAACGGCCCTGATCCGACCTGATCCTTGATCAGTTCTTGTGAACTGCCGACAAGTCCTTGTTGGGTTTCAGGTCATCAAACTAGTCACGCCCCTGTTCACATCGACAGCCGGCATCCAACCGGCCGGGCGTCAGCGCATCTTGGCCATGGCCGCTGGAACTTGGGACCAGTTCATGCAAAATGTCGGGGGTCAAAGCATAGGGGTATCGGGGCATGACAACGCAATTCGGCAAGGGCTGTCATCTGCACCTGATCGACGGATCGGCATTCATCTTTCGCGCCTATCACGCCCTCCCGCCGCTGACCCGCAAATCGGACGGTCTGCCGGTCGGGGCGATTTCCGGCTTTTGCAACATGTTGCAGCGCTACGTCGAAGGCAACTCGGGTCCCGATGCGGCGACCCATGTGGCCGTCATCTTTGACAAGGGAAGCCATACGTTTCGCAACGACCTTTACGATCTGTACAAGGCCAACCGGGACGAGATGCCCCAGGATCTGCGCCCCCAGATGCCATTGACCCGCGCAGCGACGCTGGCCTTCAACATCGCCTGCAAAGAGCTTGAAGGGTTCGAGGCCGACGACATCATCGCCACCCTCGCCTGCCAGGCGCGGGAGGCTGGGGGGCGGGTGACCATCGTCAGTTCCGACAAGGACCTGATGCAATTGGTGGGCGATGGGGTTGAGATGCTCGACCCGATGAAGAACAAGCGGATCGACCGGGACGGCGTGATCGAGAAATTCGGGGTTGGTCCGGAACGGGTCGTCGACGTGCAGGCCCTTGCCGGAGATTCGGTCGACAACGTGCCCGGCGCGCCGGGTATCGGCATCAAGACGGCGGCCCTTTTGATCAATGAGTTTGGTGATCTGGAAACGCTCTTGGAACGGGCGGGCGAGATCAAGCAACCCAAACGTCGCGAAAGCCTGATCGAGAATGCCGATCTGATCCGCCTGTCGAAGAAGCTGGTGCAACTGGACTGCGACATGGTGCTGGATTTCGATCTGGACGATCTGGAGGTCCGCGACCCGGTGCCCGAGGTGCTCTTGGGCTTTCTGGCCGAGATGGAGTTTCGCACCATCACCCGCCGCGTCGCCGACAAACTGGGGGTAGAACCGCCCGTCGTTGTTGAAACCGCCCCGGTCGCGGATGAGGCCAGCGCCCCGGCTGCTGCGGTTCCCTTTGAACCTGACGCCTACGAATGTGTGTCAGACGCGGCCGCCTTGCAGGTCTGGATCGACCGGATCATGGAGGCAGGCTACGTCGCCGTCGATACCGAGACGACAAGCCTTGATGAAATGCGGGCCGACCTGGTGGGCATTTCCCTATGTGTTGAGGCAGGGCAGGCCTGCTACATCCCCCTGACCCACAAGGCGTCGCGCGGCGACGACCTGTTCGGGTCGGACGATCTGGCCGAAGGACAGATGGGCCTGAACGATGTTCTGGACCGGCTCAAACCCGTTCTTGAGGATCCGGGTATCCTGAAGATCGGGCAGAACATGAAGTATGACGCCAAGATCTTTGCCCGCCACGGGGTCGAGGTCGCCCCGATCGATGACACCATGCTGATGAGCTATGCCATGCATGCCGGTCTGCACAATCACGGCATGGACGGGTTGAGCGAGCGGTATCTGGGCCATCTGCCGATCGAGATCAAATCGCTTCTGGGCACCGGCAAATCAGCCGTCACCTTTGACAGGGTCCCGGTCGCGGATGCGGTTCGATATGCCGCCGAAGACGCCGATATCACCCTGCGTCTCTGGCAGGCGTTCAAGCCGCAGTTGCACAGGGCCAAGGTCACAACCGTCTATGAGACCCTTGAACGCCCTCTGGTGCCGGTGCTGGCCCGGATGGAGATGTCGGGGATCAAGGTGGACCGCGATACGCTCAGCCGGATGTCCAACGCCTTTGCCCAGAAGATGGCGGGGCTGGAGGCGGATATTCACGAGCTAGCAGGCCGCCCTTTCAACGTCGGCAGCCCCAAGCAGTTGGGCGAGATCATGTTCGACGAATTGGGCCTGACGATGCCCGATGGCAAAAAGCCCCAGACCGGCAAGACGGGGGCCTATTCGACAGGGGCGGATGTGCTGGAGGATCTGGCCACGCTGCACGACCTGCCGCGCCGCATCTTGGACTGGCGGCAACTGTCCAAGCTCAAATCCACCTATACGGACGCCCTGCAGGAACACATCAATCCCGAAACCGGGCGGGTGCATACCTCGTACTCGATCGCCGGGGCGAACACGGGGCGTCTGGCCTCGACCGATCCGAACCTGCAGAACATTCCGGTCAGGTCCGAGGAAGGGCGGCGGATCCGCGAGGCCTTTGTGGCAGAACAGGGAAAATGCCTCGTCTCGCTCGACTACAGCCAGATTGAATTGCGGATTCTGGCCCATGTGGCGGACATTCCCGCCCTGAAGCAGGCCTTCCGCGACGGTTTGGACATTCACGCCATGACGGCGTCCGAAATGTTCGACGTGCCGCTTGATGAAATGACGCCCGATATCCGCAGGCAGGCCAAGGCCATCAACTTTGGGGTGATCTACGGCATATCGGGCTTTGGGCTTGCACGGAACCTGCGCATCCCGCGCGATCAGGCGCAGGGGTTCATCGACAGGTATTTTGAACGCTTTCCCGGTATCCGCGCCTATATGGACGACACCGTCGCCTTCGCCAAAGAGCGTGGCTATGTCCAGACCCTCTTCGGGCGCAAGATCCACACGCCCGAGATCAACGCCAAAGGGCCGACAGCAGGGTTTGCCAAGCGGGCGGCGATCAACGCACCGATCCAAGGGACGGCGGCGGATGTGATCCGCCGGGCGATGATCCGAATGGAAAAGGCGATTGAGGGGATGCCGGCAAAGATGCTCTTGCAGGTGCACGACGAACTGCTGTTCGAGGTGGACGAAGCCGCGGCGGACGACCTGATTGGCGTGGCACGCGACGTCATGGAAGGGGCATCCGACCCGGCCGTGAAGCTGTCGGTTCACCTGGCGGTCGATGGCGGTAAAGGGGCCAGCTGGGCCGCCGCGCACTAGGGGTTTGAGGTAAGGTGGGTCATGACCCACCTTACCAGAGGCGCGCCTTAG
>CALFSV010000413.1 GCA_937916485.1 uncultured Paracoccaceae bacterium
ATGGAAGTTTTCGTGAAATATTTCGGAATGACGCCCCTTGAGGCGATCCAATGCGGTACCCAGAAAAGCGCTGTGGGCATCAAGATGGAGGGCGAGATTGGCGCTATTTCTAAAGGGTATCGCGCAGACATCATTTGCGTTTCAGGCAAGGTTGACGAAGACCTAAGTCTGCTCGGCAATCCCGACAATATCACCACGGTGATGATCGACGGTATGGAAAAAGACCTTTCACCTTTGCCAAAACGCAACCGCATTCCGGGTTGGCGGCTTGCGTCCATCGGTGACACGCGCCTGACCCGCGAAGTGGCCTATGGCAAGGAACAGGTGCAGCAGGCAGCTTTCATAGAAGAGTTGCACTAAGCGATTGGCGAGAACCCCGTGGGGAGCAGGATTTTTGTCTCCTGCATTTCCAGTAAGGGCAGGATTTCCGCCAGAAAGGCGCGCCAACCCTCGTCCGCCATGAGGGCGGCCCGTCGTGCGGCGCGATCATCAAGGCTGGCGTACCCCCACAAATGCACGGTTTCATTGAGCGGCCCGATTTCAGTTGCAAAATAGCCGATCAGATTGCCCAAAATGCGCTTCTGGATTTCCAAACCTTTTTCTTCATAAATGGCCATAAAAGTTGGGACTTTACCCGCTTTGAACCGGTAGGTGCGTTGTTCGACGATCATCAAAGTCTCCTGTTGGGGAACGGTTTGCTAGAATGCGCTGCGGTGTAGGCCACCATCCAGCAGGATGTTCTGACCGGTGAGGTAGCTGGCATATTGCGAACACAGGAACGCGCAGGTTTGTCCAAACTCGACAGGATCACCAAAGCGTTGCGCAGGGACCTGATTTGACCAATCGCGCGCGACATCCTCGACGTCCCTGCCAGTTTTTTCGGCGCTCGCCTCAAAGCCTTGCTGGAGGCGTTCGGTGCGGAAATATCCGGGCAAGAGTTGGTTTATAGTGACACCTTTGTCAGCATATTCCCGTGACACGCCTGCCAAAAACGCCGTCAGGCCAGCGCGCGCACCACTGGACAGATCAAGACCCGACACCGGCATTTTCACGGACACAGATGTGATGTTTACGATCCGCCCGAAACCGCGTGCGGCCATTCCGTCAATCACCAGCTGAATCAGCTCAATCGGGGTCAGCATATTCATCGCTACGCCTTTTTCCAGCGCGTCACGGTTCAGATCGCGAAACTCCCTGAAGGGCGGGCCGCCGTTGTTGTTGACGAGAATATCAGGGTGGGGACAGGCGGCAAGAAGGGCCGCGCGCCCCGTGGCCGTGTTCAGATCGGCGGCCACAGGGATAACGCGCGCGCCGGTTTTCTTGGCGATATCCTGTGCAACCTGCTCCAGACCCGTCTTGTTGCGCCCGTTGATCACAACCTGCGCACCAGCTTCCGCCAGTGCCTCGGCACAGGCGCGTCCCAATCCTTTGGAAGACCCGCAAACAATCGCACTACGCCGCTTTAGGCCCAAATCCATTTGATCTTTCCTTCTCGTAAAAGGGCTGAAGTTCTACCGTTTTCGATTATAACGATTTCAATTGAATTGATGTCAATGTTTTTGTAGACTTTCCTGATAAGCCGCTTGTGCGGCATGGTCGGCCAAGGGTCCGACGGTTCAGGGAGGAACTAAAATGAACATGATTGGTAAGGTGGCATCCGGCCTTGTGGCCGCATCACTTGCACTGGCATCCACCGCAACGGTCGCCCAAGAGGCGCGTGAATTTTCGGTTGTCGGGACTTGGGGAGTCTTGACGCCTTGGCAGGAACGCGAGGCTCCGTTCTGGAATGAACAACTGCCCGCCGCATCCGGCGGACTATTGACCGCAAACGCCAAACCGCTGACCGAACTCGGCATGGACGGCACCACCGTGATGCGCGAATTGCGCTCTGGCGCGTTCGACTTTGCCCATGGTGTATTTTTGTACGTTGCGGGCGACAGCCCTGTTATTGAGGGCGCTGATCTGACCGGCGTTACACCTGATCTGGCGACGTTCAAGCAGGTGGCTGATGTTTACCTGTCCGTACTTGAGAACGAATTCCAGACACTGTTTAACTCACATATTCTGATGGTTTACGCGTGGCCCCAAACGCACCTTTACTGCAACCTGCCAGAGGGCACGGCAGGCGAAGTCGGGTTGGACGCGTTCAGCGGTCTGAAGGTTCGCTCTTTCGGCGCCTCGATGGGTGATTTTATCTCCGAGACGCTCGATGCGGTTCCGGTGTCCGTCGCCTTTGGTGAAGTGCTGCCAAGCCTTGAGCGAGGCGCATTGGACTGTGGTGCAACAGGCACCTTGTCGGCGTATTCCGCGAAATGGTATCAGGGCGCGACCCATGATGTGCAGGTCTCCCTTGGCTACACAGCATCCTTTCTTGCGGTGAATAACGACACCTGGAACAGCCTAACTGATGATGAGCGCGCGCTGATCGAAGCCGAAGTTGCCAAACTGGAAGACCAAAGCTGGGCTGCGACGATCACCGAAGACACCGACGGCATCAACTGTATGGCCGACGGCCCCTGCGAACGTGGTGAAACCGGTGGTATGACGCAAGTCAGCATGTCCGAAGAAGCACAGGCCGCAATGCGGGCCTCTATTGAAGGCGGTGTCATCGCAAACTGGGCCGAGCGGTGCGAAGCGCGCTCACCCGGATGCGTTGACAACTGGAACCAGACCATCGGTGCCCTTCTGGGTTACGAAGCCAAGCTGGATTAAGTCGTTTGGCCTCGATCCGGTCGGGGCCAAACGCGCCTGTTATGGAAAAACTGCACACCCTTTTGTTTCGCATCTGCCGACTTAGCGTTTGGGTGTTTGGCGCCGGTTATCTGCTGATCGCTTTGGCGACGACGCTTGATGTGATCCTGCGCAATAGTGTTGGTGGCGCCGTTCCCGGCGTCTATGAAATTTCCGGATACATTTTTGCCATCGCGACAACATGGGGCTTTAGTTTTGTGTTGTTTGAGCGCGCCCATGTGCGCATTGACGTGGCCT